>OMOF01000170.1 GCA_900290375.1 Candidatus Desulfosporosinus infrequens | reverse complement strand
ATGGGCAAAGAACATATCTATGTATGGGATCCAATCCCCGGTCTTATTCATGAAAATGAAGCAGCGGAGCGTCTCGCCCGAGCTGTGACCGGTTCAGGGCTAATCTTCGACGAGCCAAAAGAAGGAAAAATCACGCTAACCGCAGAATACGACGGTCTTCTCTATGCCTCAGAAAACAGCATTTTAGCGTTGAATACTTTGGAGGGAGTCATCCTCGCCACGCTTCACAATCACTACCCTGTCAAGAAGGGAGATAAAGTTGCTGGAACCCGTGTCGTTCCGCTGATGATTGATGAGAAGGTTATTATTGAAGCCGAGGAAATCGTCCGACACTTTTCAAAGCCTATTCTGGAGGTGCGGCCTTTAAAAAGCTTGCAGGTTGGCATCGTCGTCACAGGCAGTGAAATCTATCATGGACGTATTCCAGATAAATTTGGCGCGATACTACAAGCAAAAGTTGAAGACTGGGGATCTGTAGTTTTGGAGAAAGCAGTGGCTAGCGATGATGTCCCCCAGATCCAAAGTTGCATACGAAATCAACTAAGTAAGGGGGCAGAAATGATCTTAGTTTGTGGTGGCATGTCCGTAGATCCTGATGACGTCACCCCCACTGCGATTAAAGGAATGGGAGCGGAACTTATCACCTACGGTGCACCGGTTCTACCGGGAGCCATGTTTATGCTAGCCTACCTTGGGGCTGTTCCGATCATAGGCCTACCTGGGTGCGTTATGTATTCAAAGAAATCCATCTTTGATTTGCTCGCTCCTCGGATGCTAACGGGCGAACGACTATCGCGCCTTGATATTGTCAAGCTTGGAATGGGTGGTCTTTGCCTAGAATGCCCGGTTTGTACTTACCCGCGTTGTACTTTCGGTAAGTGATTAATCAACCACAGATTAACACAGAATAAATACATTTTGGCTCTAAACTACAAATCGCTAGTAACTCAATCGATGATCGCCAAAGTTGATTAAAAGGCCTCGTTTTAACCCTGTGGCTTTCAAATAATTTATAATTTGTGCCTCTTCATTGACTCCCATCTTCGAAACGGACTTTAGCTCAATCGTTCTTAATCTGTGTAATCTGTGGTTCCCCATTCAGAATTCCCCAAGGCGTATTTACAGCGGGTAACTCTATACTTGCGAAATTGCACTTATAGAAGCATGAAAGAGAAATATTTTCGTTATAGTAGGGGCACGATGCATCGTGCCCCTACTAATATCATATTCGTGAATAATAAAAGGACCGAGGCGCAGCCGAGGTTTTTCTTGATTTCCGGGCATTGATTATGATCACTAAGGACAAAAAGAAGAACTACCAAGGAATGGGATTCCCAATAGTTCTTTGAGTGGAGCGAAACAAAATGAGTTATTCAACTCTTCTTAATCTTCTCCGCAGGAAAGATATTTATTCGTATAGTTTGCTAACGTTCATTTATATTAGAATAACGGAGAATATTGGGGGGTTTTTATTAGATGTAACTAACAAAACTTAACAACAACCATACGTAAACAAATTGCATAGAGTATACGGAAATAAAAATATGATAGTGGGTGACTAGTTTGCGTATCTTAGGCAGAGGAGCAACTGGAGATGATGTTATTGAACTTCAGTCTTCTTTAATTATTTTAGGATATAACCACGGGGCAATCGACGGTATCTTTGGGGTGAAAACAGCTTCTGCCGTTATCCAGTTTCAACAGGACAACGGCCTTTTCCCTGATGGAATTGTTGGGCCAAGTACTTGGGCCTATTTACAGCGTTTGATTGCTTTCTATAAAATCTACATTATCCGACCCGGCGATACATTCTACAAAATAGCCCTCGCTTTTGGCATTCCTCTTTCAGAATTACTTGCTGTCAATGCAGGTATTGACCCCTATGAGTTGAGAGTAGGTCAAATGATTCAACTCCCTAAGCATGACTTCCCAACCACCGTAGCTGATTCCAAACGCTTGATTAAAGATATGGCAGGCAGAATCGTTTCTGTTCCCTGCACCATTAAGACAGCCTTTGCCAGCAGTCCGGTAGGTTCGATTATGCTTTATGCATTGTGTCCAGATAAAATGATCGGGTGGAACAATGCCCTACGAGCAACAAAGAAAAAGTACATCCTACCTAGATATCAGGCTTTACCTGATTTAGGTGGCTGGTATGGTGAAAGAACGGGAAATATAGAGCAGATCTTGAAACTATGTCCGGATGTCATTATCGGCATGGGTGATATTACTCCCCTTAAAATCTCTCATGCCGACAATATCCAGCAACAATTGGGGATCCCGGTAGTATTAGTTGATACTCCAGTGACGAAGATGGACAAGGCTTGTGAATTCATGGGGATTCTTCTTGGGGAAGAAACACGTGCCCAGGAGTTAGCGGATTATTGCAGAAATACGATCGCTGATGTTGCGGCGAGAGCAGCAATAATACCGAAGGAAAAGCTTGTAAGTGTCTATTACGCGGAAGGCGCAAATGGTTTGCACACTGAACCTGATGGTTCAAAGCATATTGAGACGTTAAGTTTAGTTGGAGGGATTAACGTTGCCAAGGTTGCCTTAAGGGGAGGTAAGGGAATGTCCCCAGTGTCGCAGGAACAAATATTATTCTGGAATCCTGAGGTAATTCTCGCCTGGGGCGAGGAGCAAGGGGGGTATTATAAGGGTATCCTGACCGATCAGAGTTGGGCAGGAATAAAAGCTGTCCGGCAACATCGTGTCTACCAGATCCCCAATGCACCTTTCAATTGGTTAGATCGACCACCTTCAATTAATCGCATTATTGGACTAAAATGGTTGGGCAATTTGCTTTATCCGGATGTTTTTAACTACAACATGGTTGCGGAAGTAAAGAATTTTTATGCAAAATTCTATCATTATGATCTATCGGACGAAGATGCTAAAGCTTTACTTGCTCAGGTTCAGTCTATATAGACAAGTGACCTTTTGAATTATCAGATAGAACGTCTTTGCAATTTTAGCTTTTTATGAAGGTAAAACCTAAATCATATTGAGAAAAAAATAGTGTTGCTAATGTAATATAACACAACGTATAATAATGATGTCGTTTAGTTTTGTTAGTTATCGTTAGCACCTTTGCGGTGAAATATCTTAGACTTGCTAATGAAACTGGATACGATCCAACATAATGGCGTTTTTGACTGACTAGTTATTTACTTGAATGTGCCTAAAGTTGGAAAAGCAGATCATCCGTACTGTGAAGTCTAGGAAATTGAATAATAATCTCCGAGCCAGAATGACCTAAAGTGCAAACCCATGGTCGCTGGACAGGGCCCTCTAGCCCTCAGGGTGTTTCTGGAAACAGGAATGCCTTCACGTTTTGAAAAGGAGTAGCACGTATTAGACTGGGACGCCGGTTTATTAGGGCTTCCCCTTTTTGGGGAGCCCCATTTTTTATACCAGTCAGAAAGTATAACTGATTGTTATAAAATTTCTGGAAGCAGATATAAACAATTTGCATTAATAGCCTCTAGCCTCAATGTTTCAACAAGAAGCCCTATCGGTGTGAGTTCAAAAAATGACTTTCTTGGACGATTCATTAAAGGAGTGGTCGTTATGGAATTAACGGTAATAAGCGTTTACGATTTAAGAGTTATGATAGAAATGGAGTTACCTGGTATCATTGAAGGCCATATGGAAGAAAAAATCTTCTATACAGACTCGTTTTTAAGCTATGCTGAAAGCTTGAAACAATTCGTAACTCAAGATTTACTTGAAAGTTATGAAGCTGATGTAATTGGTGTTCGAGTTATGTATATTAGTGTAGATAGAAAAATTAAATTATTTGATAAGATAGTAAGAGAAAAAATAATTTCTACGATTAATCAACTAATATCCACGAGAGCAGCTGTTATTTTAAAAGAAAAGAGGTTTTCAGTGTTTAACCCTAGGAAGTACGGTTATTATGGAAATTTTACTACGATGTGAATAAATACAATGCAAGCAAATGCTGTATTTAAGTGATACCTTCAGATCGGGGAGAAAGAAGTAAAAATAAAGGAGGAATTCGTAAGTGTATAAATTAGAAGATTCAGTTCCTATTAAAGTCAACACCAACACCAACACCGGTGGGGTATCAGTCGTCGTCAGAAACCATGAGACAAATGAAATATTTGAATTTACAGACTTTGTTATGGTTGGCTTTGCCGATGGAGGCGAATATGTAGCAAACAATTGCACAATAGCACAGGTAGCCCAGTGCTTATATAGACTGCATAACCTCTACGATGAGCTTGTGTTGGAAGCCCAAGTTAAAGACAAGCCCAAACTTAGCTTATTGCCGACTAAAATTCAAGAGGAATAAAGAAGAACCACTGAGGAATGGGATTCCCAATAGTCCTTCTAGTCGTATTTTTTTGGTAAAATGAGTACAAGTATAAACTATTGCAATTTTCTTACAGCTTGGCTTATAATGATATCGTAGTTTAGTTTTATTAGGTTATGCTGAATTATATGGTCATTATAAAATGATAATGCCTCCAAAAACATAACATTAGCAAACGTAACTGAACATTATCGAATGATTTATGAATTGATTGTGAGAAGAAAGAAGGTGGAACGGTAAGAGGCTCATGGCAGTTATTTTCTTCTTGTCCTTAATTTAATTATCTAATTGGGCTAAACCTAATGGAACTCAATGGAAAATATCCGAGAATCTAACCGAAGGTATAAGTCGGAAATAGGAGAGGGGCAATACACTTTGGAGTGGCTTACATTAACAATTGATGGGAGCGAAGTCAGCGTCCCAAAGGGGACAACTGTGCTGGAAGCCTGTCGTATGAATAATATACCAATCCCTACTTTGTGTCATGATCCAGCGCTTACCCCAGCGGGCGCCTGCCGTTTGTGTATCGTCCAAATCGAAGGCATGCGCAATCTTCCTCCGTCTTGCGTCACTCAAGTAATGCAGGGCATGAAGGTAGAGACGCAGAATCCAAAAGTTAGGAATGCGCGTAAAACAATTCTGGAATTGTTGATCGCCAATCATCCGTTAGACTGTATGACCTGTCAAAAATTGGGTGACTGTTCCCTGGCGGAGTATGCTTACCAATATGGTGTAAAAGGAACGAAATATATTGGAGAGAAACGTCACCTTCCCAAAGATGACGCAAATCCTTATATTTTAAGGGATCTCAACAAGTGTATCTTATGTGGCAAATGTATTGCCACCTGTGAGCTGGTATCAGAACGCAACGTGATTGGATTTGCTTATCGTGGCTTTAAGGCTAAAGTTGCAACCTTTATGGATACTGACCTGAAGGACTCGACCTGTGTTTATTGCAACCGGTGTGTGGCTATTTGTCCAGTGGGTGCTCTTATGGACAAAAATATGATCGGTAAAGGCAGAATGTGGGAGTTTAAGAAAGAAGAAGTGACCTGCAGTTTTTGTGATTCGGGTTGCAAATTTGTTATTAACTCTAAAAATGGTAAAGTCATTGGGGTCACTGCAAAATCACCCGCCAATGGCCGATAGGTTCTGATCTTAGATTCAATCCTGAACGGAAAGACATGCCTTTCATCAATCAAGACGGTGAGTTCATTCAGGTTACGTGGGCTGAATTTTTAGGCCTAGGCAATATTGTGGAAAAAATCAACTCGCTAACTAAGGAAGTCTAATAGGTATAACTCGCGAATTTACTATAGGTATGAAAGTGGGCGCTTCTGAGGAAGGCCCGTTTTTCTTCTGTAGAAAGCAGCAAAAGATAGAGGAGGAATACGCAGGTGCCTGAAACTAAGGGCTCAGGTACTATTAATGGGGGAAAAGCTAATGGATAAAGAGATTTATCAAGGACTGCAGATAGTCTTTGAACAAAATATGGAGGCTGCACTAATTACTGTAACAAGTGCGCTAGGGTCAACCCCCCGTAAACCTGGAGCTAAGTTGTTAGTGTTTGCTGATGGTACAACTATTGGCACGATCGGAGGAGGATGCGGTGAGGCTGAGGCTAAGCAGGAAGCCTTCAATGTGATTGTCGCTCGCACCTCTAAGATATACTATTTAAATATGACTTCGGACGTTGTCGAGGAGGAGGGAATGGTTTGTGGGGGTATTATGGGACTTTTTATTGATTATGTAGGTCCTCAAAGCTCCCAAGAAGAGATAAATCTCAACCAAGATTATTTATCCGCTTTAAAAAGTGACAATAACCCAATACTCGTAACTATGATTGAAGCGGTTGGGGAACGGTTGGTAGGGAAAAAGCTTTTTGTCAAGAATGATGGTGACGTCTTAGGTGATCTTGGTTCAGAAAACTTGAATAGAGTTGCCCTAGAGAGCGCTAAAGCAGGTAGAGTGAAATTCTCTCCGATGTTAATTAGTCTAGACGCTGAGTTCGAGTTATGTGACCCTTCAATAACGAAAGCTGCTTTTCGATTAATGATAGAACCACCAACTACAGTCGTACAATTGCTGATTTTAGGGGCAGGGTATCTGGTTCAACCCCTCGTGACCATGTCGAAAATCCTCGGGTATGAGGTGACAGTTATAGATGATCGACCATCGCTGGTTAGTTCTAACCGATTTTACGAGGCGGACAGGATAATATGCGACAACTTTGAACGAGCCTTAAAGGCCATAAATATTAATTCACAAACGTTTGTTGTCATTGTTACTAGCGGGTCATATTCTGATAAAGTATGTCTGAAGAAAGTGATCAATCAACCAGCCAGATATATTGGTATGATGGGTAGTTACAAAAAGGTTAAAGCCTTGAAAGCCGAATTAGAGGAGGAAGGAGTAAGTAGGGAATCGTTACAAAAACTGTATTCTCCGATCGGTCTAAAAATTGGAGCAGAAACTCCGGCAGAAATGGCCGTGAGTATTCTTGGTCAGTTAATCAAAGTCCAGAAGCAGTTGGCTTAAAAACGTGAATAGTTACAGAAGGGGGATATGAGATGACAAAAGAAACGGCAGATATGAAAGAAGCTGCGGATATGATGGAAAAAACAGCGAGAGGTCCTTTTGCACCGGTCTATTCGATTTTAGCCGAGAGATATTATCGGGAATCCAATTTTAAACAAGGATTATGTATTGACATCGGAAGTGGAGGCGCACAGCTTGGTCTAGCAATTGGAAAGATCAGCGATTTCAAGGTTATTGCCTTTGATATCAATCAGCATGCCCTAGAATATGCCCAAGAAAATGCCCTGTCTATGGGATTCGGCGACAGGTTTTCAGTACTTAGCGGCGATGTATCAGAATTGCCGCTGGCCAGCGATAGTATTGATCTATGTGTTAGCAGAGGTTCATTTTGGTTCTGGGAAGACGGGGCAAAGGCCTTTGCCGAAATCTATCGAATTATGAAGCCCAACGCTACAGCGTTTATCGGTTGCGGATTTGGAACAAAAGAGCTTTTGGATCAGGTTGTTGAACAGATGAAAAGTGTCAATCCGGAATGGAATGCCAAAAGGCAAAAATTGTTTCAAGATAACCCAGTTGAAAAATACGAAGGTTATTTGCGAGCGGCAAAAATTGAGAATTTTACCATCGAAGATACGGACACGGGAAGAATTTTTATATTTTCAAAACCAAGGCTCTGAGAAGGTACGATGAGAAGAACTACCGAGGAATGTAATTCCCGATAGTTCTTCTTTTATAGTTCTGTGCTCTTGGTAGAGAAGATTTAGTGTTCTAAGGTCTTAAAGCCGTATCTTGCAAAGACTTGTTGGGCTTCTGGACTCTGTAAGTAATTTAAGAAATTCCTTGCGGCTTGTTGGTTTTTAGTAGTTGAAATAACCGCTGCAGGGTAGATAATAGGCTGGTGGCTGCTCGCTGGAACTACAGCAATCACTTTTACTTGTGTGGACCCTTGAGCATCCGTATGGTAGACAAATCCTGCATCCGCATGCCCTGTTTCTACATAATTCAGAACCGAAGTTACATCTTTAGCCAGTACAAATTTAGGTTGTAAAGAATCCCAAAGCTTGAGATTCGTTAGGGCAGTTTGGGCATATTGCCCGGCGGGTACTGTGTTGGGTGTACCAATACTAATTCGGCTAACAGTCGCTTTGGTCAGATCTTCAAGAGACGTAATCTTGCTATGATTGTTACCCGAAATAAGCACTAAGTCATTTCCCAGCAAGATGATTCTACTATCATTAACCAGCAAATGCTTTTCTTCTAAGGCATCCATCTGTACTTTTCCTGCCGAAATAAAAAGGTCAACCGGGGCACCCTGTTCGATTTGTTGTTGGAGAGCACCTGAAGCACCAAAATTGAAGTTAAGCTTTAGATTCGGTGCTATTAGTGCATAATATTTCTGGAGTTCAGTTAATGAATTTTGCAAACTAGCTGCAGCTGATACCGTGATTTCGGTGGGATAAGCCTGCGAGAGGTCTGCTGAAATTGGGCGGTTGCCATCAATTGTGAATTCCCATTTAATTCTGTTAGATAGAGGATCGATAACATAGAGTTTTTGAGTATTTTCTCTATCCACTGCATAAAGCCCACGATAGGAAGCAAAAGGGATGCATCCTTCGCCGAGAGGGTTGTCTGGCAGGACCAAGTTAATGTCTACCTTCACTCGTGCAAAGTTAGCATTAGTGGGATCTCCACTATGAATCATCCCGTCGAGCGTTGGGAAGTCATTCTTAGGGAGCTGGATCATTTGACCTACCCTCAACTCATAGGGTTCGATACCCACATTGATAGCAAGGAGTTCTGAAAGAGGAATGCCAAAAGCGAGGGCTATCTTGTAGAATGTATCACCGGGCTGGATAATGTAAATCTGATGAGAAGCAATCAAACGCTGTAAATATCCCCAGGTTATTGGTCCTACAACTTCATCAGGGAAAAGGCCGTTGTCTTTTTGAAATTGGATCACTGCAGAAGCAGTTTTCACCCCAAAGATGCCGTCGATTTCCTCGGGGTTATAGCCTAAGATAAGTAAAGTAGACTGAAGTTCAATAACATCGGCTCCAGTTGCTCCTTGGCATAATGTACGCAAATCATCACCTACTGTCACATTATTTATTTCTACATACATTATGCTATTTGCTAAGGTATGGTGTTTTTAAAAGTTGATATCATATGGAATTAGTTTGGTTTTATTAGTTTTAGCTTTATAAAACGAATAATTATCTGTTTTTCATAGAAATATAAGTGTACATAAACTAACTAAATGCTGGAACTAGGACTCGAACAATTCAAATAAGGAAGTTTTTGCGACCTATTTCCCCTTACTTCGCGCAAAAATTATGCAATAATTGTATTGCTAATCTTAAAAGTCCTATTGTGGGGTTTGGCATATAAATTGACAATAAGTGTTGGAACTCATGATACAAAGTTAGGGATTTTTAGTTCTTTTAGGCAGCTATTAATTAAGAGAGGTGATGTGGTGGCATTTTTTCGAGTGGGTTAATCGAGAAAATCAAAAGTAAGCAATGGAATTAGGCTACCCATAAATTTGTGCAACAGGGATGAAAGGGGGAGATTTCAGTAGTGGTAGCAAAAAAACATTTTCGGGTACTAACTATCGCGTTAATCTCTTGTTTGATGCTTGTTCTAGCTACGGGTTGTGGACAGAACAGCAAAGCAGCACCGACAGCTGATGCTACACAGACTCCAGCACCGCAAAAGGTCAAAATCGGGTATTCCCAGTTGCGGATCAGCTTACCAATCTTTGTGGCAGCGGAAAAAGGTATGTTTAAGCAAAACGGACTGGATGTTGAGTTGGAAATGTTTGATACAGCCCAACCTTTAATGGACGCACTCTGCGGAGGAAAAGTGGATGTTGCCGGATATACCGCCTTTCCTATTACATTTAGTGGACAATTGAGGAGTAAGACAAATTTGTATTACTCTACTGCAATAATGGAAGATGACAAGCATCCCTTAAGTATGCTTATGGTAAAAAAAGACTCCTCAATCAGTTCAATTAAGGATCTTAAAGGGAAAAGGATTGGAATACTGCCGACCATAGCCTATAAAGCATGGCTACAAATTATCTTAAAGGAGAACGGTATTTCAGCTGAAGATGTAACAATTCAAAATGTTGCACCGGCATTGACGCCTTCTGCTCTTGAGTCTGGAACGGTGGATGCCATGTTTA
>OMOF01000783.1 GCA_900290375.1 Candidatus Desulfosporosinus infrequens | reverse complement strand
CCCGAACCACCAACCGCGACACAAGCCAATGTCGTGCGACACAGAGCCACCACAGCCCAACAACTATGGAGAAGCAATACAGGAACCCCTTTCGGAGTTCCTGCTCGACTGAGTAACGCTGCTAGTTATAAACCTGTGACGCGGTGGGAATGATAATGAAAAATCGATTCAGGAGGTATGTGCTTTGCGCTTCGCTTCGGCTGCCTGTTTGGNNCTGTCTCCATCCAGACGGGCTAGTAAGATCTTTCGTGCTACTTTATATTCCTCTCCGATAAATCCCAACTTCAAAAGGTAACACCTCATAGAGTAACGGTCGTTCGTGCTTTCCCTCTGGCGGGTTGAAGAAAACTTTTGTTGTTTAGCCTGCTCATTGAGGCTCCAGCAAAATGTGCCGAAAGCATGGATTTCCTGAGCTTCTAGGCTGGCGTTAAAAAAGCTAAAGGAGAGAGTTTTATTCGCCATGTCAATATCCAAACTGCTCTCTCCAATAATCGTCCCAGCGTCAATTGCCGTGTTTACAATGTTGGAAAAATCATCCAGCGTGTCAATTGGTACGGCATTAATGANNAGGCTGTCAGGGATTATTGCCTCCTGGTGAGCAAGTGCTTTTTGAATAAGGTTCTGCTTACTGAATATCAAGTTTACAAGATTCCGAAGGGTGTTCCCAGTATGCGCATCCATCAGAAGAATTACCGTCAAATTCCCCTCCGCAATGGCTCCTGCTGTTTTTAAGGCATCGAGTACCTCACGCAGGGTTTCTTGTCCATCAATTAGTATCTCAGGTGTCGTAATAACGCTATGCCGATCAATAGTCCAACCGCTGGTCGTCTTGTACGCGAATGTTGGTGGCCCCTGATACTCTACATCCTCGATAAATACATCTGCAATAATCGCTATAATCCGTTTGCGTTCCAACCCTGTGACTTTGAATGAATAAATCATAACTTGTACACAACCTTTCCTTTTTGGTGTGTACATTCATCACTCTATGCAAAAAAAATGTCAAGTCATTACTTCACATCTTGATAAGAAACCTTTTCCCCACCGCGCAATAAAAAAACACCGGAATTTCCAGTGTTTTCCGGGAAGTTATGATAATATCTCTTATCAAGAATTCCTGATAAAAGAGTTTATCATAATTTTCCTGAACAGCCGATTTACCGTAACGGAACCCTTGTATATCCACAGGAATTGTTTAATAATTCTTGATAATAAAACTCATTTTAACCCGCATAATTGTTTTAGTGTTTCGTCATCGGTAACGTGATAACGGTTCGAATTCAAGTGTTTAGCAANNATTGCGTTTTCAATTGCTTTTCGTTTCTGTTCAGTGTTGGCGTAAGCATAACACTAATCAAGAATTTTTAAACAACAAAGCTGGATTAACAGGGCTGTTGTTTAGTTTTATCTCGATTTCTGGAAAATTATGATAATATCTTTTCACAATTACATCGGCGTATTTGGGATCGAGCTCCATCGAGTAGCATACTCTTTCTGTCTGCTCTGCCGCAAGAATTGTTGTGCCTGATCCACCAAACAGATCAAGCACCAGCTCTCCTTTATGACTTGAATTGACGATTGACCTGGCTACCAGTTCGACTGGCTTCATCGTTGGGTGTTCCTCGCTTCGCTTTGGTCTTGCTATATCCCACACATCGCTTTGCTTTCTCTCCACTAAAGGACAGAGCCTAGCGCTGCCTTCCAACCATCCATACCAGATCGGCTCATATTGGGTGTGATAGTCCTTCCGCGAGAGCACCAACGAATCTTTGCGCCAGATAATCGTACTTGACCAGTGATATCCTACCTCGCGTAGCGCATCCATCAACGATCCCCATTCTTGTGCCGACATCACAACGTAGGTCATACACCCCGGCTCACTAACCTTGCTCATAGTCGTGAATACTTTTAACATAAAATCCTTGAAATCCGCTGTGCTCATTGAGTCATTCATTATCTGACGATCTGGCTTCCAACTCGG
>OMOF01000192.1 GCA_900290375.1 Candidatus Desulfosporosinus infrequens | reverse complement strand
GCCGCTTGGCGTTAGGTTCCACATCTTCATCGTTGAATGCGTGGGGGATCGGGAAACCAACTGTGTTAAAGATTTGGGTTATTTTTTTTATGCGAGTAGTTGCTATCTCCAATGCATATTGCAAAACTGTATGAATTTCCAGGTCCTGAGCTTTGGCTACCAAATATTGAAGTTGGCATTTTGACCCAGCATTATACAAATACATCTCCCAGAGATGGCCCATCTCATCAGCAGAAAGTCGTTCGTCATTAGGACCATCTTTTATTGCGTTGAAAGGAGAGGGTTGTTCAGTTGCGTTTCCGGTTCCTGGTTGAACGTATTCCATTTTAACCTCCAAGATTTTAGTATTTCTATATTTGCCCCATGGCCCAGACTTCGTGCAAGCAACTGTTAATGTTGTAACCCAATTATTTCTTTACGATCAGCAGCTTGGGGAATTTTTTCCATCCAACCACTTTGAATCAAAAGATCAAGAACGTCTTTGCCCCAGAACTGTGATTCAACTATAGACTGATTCATTCCAGTTAGGATATCAGCCCTTGTACAGTTCGCTATTGCAATTCCATAAACTGTTAAGCTATAGGCCATAATCGAAAGGGTATGAAACAACATTAATTTATCAGAAAAAGGCGACTCTAAAGTATCAGTTATTTCACTTTCTAAACTGATTGGTAGTGGCAAATCTTCGTCCCGTAGTATGGAACTCCACCGCTTTATTTGTTTATCCAGTAATTGCTTACCCTGGACAAAGAGGCTTTGGATTTTCTGNNAACCTACGATAAGGGTTCTCTCGATCAACTTAGATTCACACCTTCTGAACACTTGAGCAATTTCCAGTGCGTTAATCGGACGTTTGTCTCCAAATATGCCCTTGTAAAAGCTTCTATCTTCATAAACGTATCCTTTTCTATCTGGTACAGGAATATGGACTCCCTCTGAGAAAAAGCCTTTCTTAATCAGCACCTCGTCAGCTTTCTTATGTAAATCCTGATTCTCATCAATACAACGATTAAAAAATTCTCGTACATCCGGACGGGTTGAGGTTGTCAAGCTCTTAGAATACTTAATTCCCCCATATCTAGTTACGTATCTGATGTAAGTCAGCATATAGCCATCAGAAAACAACCGTTTTGCATTTGGCTCTACATCTTCATCGGTGAACCCTTGAGGAATAGGAAAATTAACAGAGTTAAAAATTTGGGTGATTGTGTTTATGTGATCTGTCGATAACTGTAAAGCATGCTCTAGTACGGAACGGATTTCAGCGTCTTGGGCTTTAGCTACAAAATACTGCAACAAACATGTTGCTGTGCTATCCGCCATATAACCCTCCCATAACTCCCCAAATTCAAAGGCAGAGAGTCTTTCATCACTAGGAGCGTCGTTGCCAGCATTATATGGTTGGGGTTGGGTTAAGTTCTGTTCCATACTAAACCTCCAAATATTAATATTCTAACATTTATCTTCCTATAATTAGCATTTACAAAAACACTTGTCATTATTAATCAGTTCAATGAAATAATACCCCAATTCATAGTAACAAATTTGTTTAATGCAGTGCTGGAAGCTTGAACAAAAAGGCAATGCCAATCCCCATGATGCGGGATAGTAGCCAGGCCACTGGGGTAGCAGTAATGGGAATAATGCGTAATCAAACAGAACAGAGTATAAAAAATTCCATCCATTGAAATGCTGCATGTAGTCGTATTTGAGCGCATCGCCAATCTAGTCGATTGTATTATTTCTCCAACAATTAAAACTATACCGTTGATATTTCGCAGTCTTGAATTACGTCGAGGACTAAGATAAGATCAAACTACGTCTTTCTGGTTGCTCATTTTTACTTATTATAATGTAATGGAAATGTGGATGATCGTTGAATTTGAGAATCGGCCCACCTTTTTGAACTAAAAAAACGCACCATCGTCTTGGTACGTTTATCAGTAAACTACTCATTCCAATCAGGGTGACAGAGTACAGTGGGATAACAAGGAGCGACAGTATTTTTCAACTTCCAGTTATTCTTATTTCGTTCAGAGTTTTGCTTACTAACTAAACTTCACAAAATCCATAAAACTAGATAAGTATCATGAATGCGATCTGGAACTAATATAGAAAATTTATCCGTTCGCCCTCTACCATGGCTTACTAAATGAGGTTTTGAAGACGGATGAGATTTTGAATAAGATTAGAATTGAGGTAATCAATTTGGATATTGATAACAAGATTATAGATATTAATAGTAGAAGAAAGGAAATTGACGATAAAACTGGCGAGGATGGATATGAAGATTGGGAGGATGACTATGAACTCATTAGTAAGGGGGATTACGAAGGATTAAAATTGCTTAGACAGATGGTAGCAAAGAATAACCCCGAGGATATCCACGCACAATGGCGTT
>OMOF01000667.1 GCA_900290375.1 Candidatus Desulfosporosinus infrequens | reverse complement strand
CCTGGGTAATTGTACCTGCAGTCACTAGTCCATCCATTGCAGTTTTAATGCCACCTCTGTTTCCAGTGCCAGCTGCTGGAGTAGTTGAAGTGGTTGGAGTACTAGACCCTAGTAAAGATTCAACTGTCTGGACTGTGCTGTCTGAGATAGCCCCAGTGCCACCTAAAACACATGCGCTTGTTACTGAACTTGCTTCTGAAGATAGGAAATCTTTTGTTACTTGCGGCATATCACTGTCTACGAATATTAGAGGCGATCCACTCGTTGCTGCCAGTGCTGAACCAGCTAAAGCATCTGCGAAGGCTTTCCCTGTCGCCAAATAAACCTTGGAGAAGTTCAGGTCACTGCTAAACAGCTTATTTATATTTACATTTCTCTCATATATGTTGGCTCCTGTAATTCTTGTAGGGTTAGGAAATGCTGAATTATCAGCTACTCCATCATCGGGTGTTGTTCCATCTGCATTGCCTAGGATATACGTTTGAGTTATAGTGTTTTGGCTTAGATAACTAGAAATTTCTGATGGTATGGAGTCCCTAGCCGTTAGGATGATAGGCATACCCATTTTAGCTGCGATCGGCGATATTGATAGTGCTTCATAAGGGCTGTATCCATTGGTTACTACAATTGATCCTGTGTTGCCAACTGCGTTTGCTATTGCCACTGAAGTTGCATATCTGTCAGCACCACTTAGCCGCTGTACGTCCATTCCTGCTGCAGTTATTTGTGAAGCTACATTATCCGAAACAGCGCCAGTACCCCCGACGATAAATACATGTTTTACCTGAAGTTTAGCAAGTTCAGCCGAAGTGTCAGGACTTAAGTTTGCCGTATCAGTTAGCAAAATTGGTGCTGTATACTTGTAGGCTAACGGAGTTGCACTTACTGCGTCAGGGAAATCCAAACCATCCGCAATTACTGCATAGTCTGACTGAGTCCACCCTGCATCCGCTATTGATAAAGAGGTTTGAACTCTGTCAGCTCCAGCAATCCTAGTAGTTGATAATACTCCTGGAGTTACAGCACTTGGCGGTACTAACGTGCTAGCTGCAAGCGCGCTAGTGGCCATTGTACCTAGGATGGTGGCCACGCTCATGAAACATATAAAACCTTTTTTGATTTTTAACATTATATATCCCCTTTTAGCTATTTAATACTGATTGGTATAAACTGGTTTATATTGCGATGTGGCATAAAAATCACATATTACTCTTTTGCTTCATAAAAACGAGACTGAAAGCAAACCGCTTTTAGCCTCGTTTTGAATTTTAATAGGTCTAAGGAGTCAATCTAATAAAAACCCGACTCTTTTCGGTCTTAGTTACCTAGAATAGCAGTTTCTTGAGCTTGAGTAATTGTACCTGCTGTTACTAGACTATCCAAAGCAGTTTTAAGTCCACCGTTATGTCCTCTATTAAAGTTACCCCTTGCAGATGTCATTGCTGTTTCAATGGCAGTTTCCTGAACTTGAGTAATTGTGCCCGCCGTTACGAGACCATCCAGTGCAGTTTTAAATCCGTCTGGTGATTTTGTAGCCGTTGACATTGCAGTCTGAATTGCAGTTTCTTGAGCTTGTGTGATTGTTCCTGCTGTTACGAGACTATCTAATTCGCCTTGTCCTTGACGTTGTGGCATAGCGTTCGTAATTGCCGTTTCTTGGTCTGCGGTAATAGTTCCTGCGGTGACTAAGCTGTCAAGAACGGTTTT
>OMOF01000536.1 GCA_900290375.1 Candidatus Desulfosporosinus infrequens | reverse complement strand
TGATTTTTTTCATCTGCTGGGAAAGGTATATACATTAGGATCACTCCGATAATTAATTAGTAGATGTCCCCACCTCACCCAAGACACCCAAATCCCCCAACACACCATTCAAAAGTCGCCGGGGGAAAGTGAATGAGGAGTCGAAAGATAAAAACATTGGGCTTATGTCAACAGCTTAACTTGCAAGTAATTTTCTTGAACCTTGACTAGTCTAAGTATTGATCAAAAGATACCCACGCCCTTATTAAAGAGAGAAGCATACCGATCAATACTAAGAGGATGATCAATTTCATTCTATAAAACGCCTCTCTCTAAATGTTTGTTCTCTTAGATGTAACTATATTTGTTCCCATCCGATGCTATTTATCGTGAAGAAGCAGGACTTAACTCACGTTACCCATAACCCTAAATTTGTCGGCCAGAAGTGCAATGAATTCAGAGTTCGTGGGTTTTTGACGTTCAATATTCATAGAGTATCCGAAGATCCGCTTAAGCGTATCTGATTGTCCACGCTGCCACGCTAACTCGATCGCATGCCGAATTCCGCGCTCTACCCTGCTGGATGCAGTATTATGCTTTTTCGCGATACCAGGATAGAGTTCCTTAGTTACCGCCCCTAATATTGAGACATCTTCCACTACCATCAAAATAGCATCACGAATATATTGGTACCCCTTAACATGAGCCGGAATCCCAATTTGATGCATCAGCGTGGTCACTTCACTGACTAGATTGATACCGCTTCCCACCGTCGCCACGATCGGAGAAGCCGAAGAAGAAAACTGGGTATGATCGGATGACATATCCTGCGTTAAAGAACGAATACGTTTGCTGAGAATATCCAAGTCGAATGGTTTTAGAATAAATCATCGCTTGATGTGTGAGAGATTCCTGTCCAAAAGCCGTTAACATGATAATTTTGGGGCGTTTTATCGTTGTTCGTGCATTAATTCGTTCCAATACGCTTAACCCATCCATATTTGGCATCACTACATCAAGAATAATCAGATCTGGTTCCTTGGTTTGAATAAGCTCCCAGGCTTCTAAACCATTATAAGCTACGCCAACAATGCTTAGATCTTCTTGATCTTGAAGATAATTCTGCAACATTTGACAAAGGTTACGGTTATCATCTGCGACAATAATCTTTATTCCATTACCCATTCGCCAACATCCCGCCTTAACAGTATTCCGGTTCACATTTTCGCTCTTGAGCAATTGATTTTTTGCCGGTGTCGTAATTATACGTTACGGGCCATGTCGAAATCGTGATAAATAAGGCAACTTAGCAAAAGTGGTTAATGTGTAGCGAAAGCCTATTCCCAAAAGGTTTTATGGATATTATTGGTATTGTTTTTATCGTAAAGTTTAGACTTGTTTTTCAAGCGTAGCGGAAAAACAAAGAATTTAAGTGAATCCTAAAGGT
>OMOF01000251.1 GCA_900290375.1 Candidatus Desulfosporosinus infrequens | reverse complement strand
AGCAAAGTCAATCACGGTTTTCTTATGGATCTCCGCTCTCTGGACTAGGTTTTCTCTAGGCACAAAATAAATCAGCTGACTGCCAAGTTCTTGGGCAAAGGCTTCTAACAGCTCTTTTTCCCCATCAACATTCCGGCTGTTACAGATAATGCCACCCAAGCGACATCCTCCCGTATTGGCGTATTTGGCAACCCCTTTGCAAATGTTGTTAGCGGCATACAGCGCCATCATTTCACCGCTGGCTACAATATAAATCTCCTTAGCTTTTCCTTCTCTGATCGGCATTGCAAAACCACCGCAGACCACATCTCCCAAGACATCATAAAACACGTAGTCCAAATCCTCGGTATAAGCACCCAACTGCTCCAGCATATTAATAGAAGTAATAATCCCTCTCCCTGCGCAACCAACCCCTGGTTCCGGTCCGCCCGATTCAACACAACGAATGCCGAAAGCCCCAACCTTCATAATGTTTTCAAGATCGACTTCCTCGCCCTCTTCTCTCAAGGTGTCCAAAACGCTCTTTTGGGCCAGACCGTGCAGCACTAATCGGGTTGAGTCTGCTTTAGGGTCACACCCTACGATCATGATTTTCTTACCCATTTCGCCTAAACCCGCTGTCAGATTTTGCGTTGTAGTTGATTTACCTATGCCACCTTTTCCATAAATAGCTACCTGTCTCATAATCAGGACCTCCTCTTTTATCCAAATAATTACTTACTCCAACCCTTGGCCTTACATAACTTTTTTCCAGTGAATGACTCTGTTCTCAAGTGAAATTAATAATTTATTGATTGTTAGTCCGATTAAACCTACGATGATTATTGTGAAAAATAGTCCGGGAGTGTCATAGGCGATTTGGGCATTAACTACTCTGCTACCCAGCCCATATTTATCTCCGACCAGCATTTCCGTAACAATTCCAATAATAACTCCCATGGATAAAGAAACTCTTATCCCGACAAAAATTTGCGGCAAGGCATCAAAGATTACTACTCTTGAGAAAATCTGATACCACTTTGCCCCCATTATCTTGGCAGCATTGACCCTTAATTTAGGACTGTTACCAACTCCTACGGCAGAGTTTAAAATTACGATGGAAACGCATCCGAAAAATATAACGGCGATCCTAGATTCTTCACCCGTTCCAAAGATAAGCATGGCCAAAGGGAACGTTAAGATCGGTGGAATTGATCTAAAAAAATCCAAGATACATTCGAGATACCGATAAACTTTTTCATAATAGCCTAGCCCCAAGCCAACAGGTATTCCCATAATAAGCGCCAAGGACACACCATAAAAAATTCTGCGGAACGAATAAATCAAATCAATAAAGATTTTCTTTTCGGCAATAAGCCTAGCTCCTTCTTTGAGCGTCTCAAAAGGTGTCGGTAAAAACATGGGATTTACTAAATGAAGAGATGCAACTACATACCAACCAAAGCTTAAGAACGCAAAGGATAAAATGCTCTTCCTGATTTCAATTCCACCCATAAGCTAGAACCTTCCTTGAATACAAATTAGTTAACTCCTGTTTCGCTTCTTTAAACAACGAATTACCTAATTTACATTGCCTCTTCGGGTTATCCAAATCAATCAACTTTTCCAGCACGACACTGGTGGGCTTCTCAGAAAGAAAACATATTCGCTCTGTGGTACACATTAAATGATCAAGGTCATGTGCCACTATAATGGCCGGTATGCTCATGTTTTTTAAAATTTCTTCCATTTTCTCCATAAGCCATAAGCTATTACTATAATCCAAGGCTGAAAACGGTTCATCAATTAACATCGCCATCGGATCCGAAATAAGCCCTCTTAAGATTGATACATATTGCTGCTGCCCCCCACTTAGCTGATACGGATACTTGTCAAGATCGAACGGAACCTTGATAGCATCTGTCAAAAAATCCAACTTTTCCTTGATATCCTTTCTCTTCATTTTGGTTAGGGAAAGGGGGAAGAGGATGTTATCCTTTACGGTCAACCAAGGGAAGAGACTATTTTGATAATCCTGAAAAATATAAGCAATACTTTTCCGGCCTGGCTTTTCACCAAATATCAATATTTCACCTGCATCCGGTTTGACAATTCCGGCGATCATATTGAGCAGAGTAGTCTTTCCGCAACCGTTCGGGCCAAAAATTCCAACGACCTCTGACTCTTTGACTTGNNCGCTTTTCCCATCAGAAGCCTTGACTTTTTTAGTTACATTCTTTACATCAATCCCCCACATTCTCTAAGCACCTCCCATCGTCCCGTTTCTTCGATTTACGGAGTATATTGGTATACCGACTTTGATAGATCCATTGGTTCGTTGATAATACCCTGATTTTTATATAAATCAGCAACCTTCATCAGCGNNCAAAAACGAAGCATCTGGATAACTCGTAACAAACGGTTTTTGAGCGTCCGGCAAATAATTGGCCATCATTTTCTTTGCTTCTTGCTGGTTGGCATTAATAAAATCTATCGCTTCATCAAGAGATTTAACTATCTTTTTCGCAGTATCCGGATTCTTAGCTACAAAGTCTTTGGTCATATTAAAGCTTCCAAAAGGAAAAGGCGACCCCAGATATTTAGGTACTATTGCTCCTTCATAAAGCAACTTTCCGATTCCTTTTTGAATGGTAGTCGTTACCGCCGGGTCAATGGTAAACATGGCATCCACAGTCCCAGACTCAAGTGCAGAAGGTGTCATTGCGGGAGCAACATTTTGAATCGTTACATCTTCAGATGAGATACCGTTTTCTTTTAAGATCATTACCAGCCATGCTTTATAGGCTGCGGTCGGTAGTATGCCAATCTTTTTCCCTTTAAGCTCCTTAATCGAACTGATTGAGGAGTCCTTTTTCACCATCAGCATACTTAAGGGATGCGCGTCATCTTCCATTATTGCAGTTGTGTAATATAAATCCGTTTTACTTCTCAGTTGCCCACTAAAGGTGATCGGTAAAGCGGTATATCCGGCCACGTCCACTTTGCCCCCGCAGAGTGCATCCATTAAAGGTTGAGCTGTATCAAACATTTCCAATTCAACATCCAGTCCGTTTTTCTTGAATATGCCTTGTTCCGCTGCAACGAATATTGGTAAGCTGATCCGCACCTGGGAATACCCGATTTTGACCTTTTGCAGAGCCGAAGTCTGTGTAGATTCAGAATTCTTCGTAGTATCAGCCGCCGGTGCAGCTTTACTGTTCTGTCCGCAACCCGTTGCTAGAACAAGCATAAGACAAGAAATTAACGCGATATTTATTAACCGAAAATAATTTTTAGTCATCTTAACTGAACGTTCCCTCCTCTACATCCTTCTTTTACTAATTCACTGGTGTCTAATTCCCTTACTCATTTTCGGCATTACCGATTAATTGGCTTTTCAAGGGATAATCAATTCTAGGCGTCATATGTCCATAACGATGACAACTTCGAAATAACAGATAGAAGAAACCATCGCATCACCTCCCTTAATTGTTGGATAAAGAAAAAGACAAAGAGAGCCCTTAATTTTTGTAATTAAGGGCTCTCTAAAACACACTTTTCCGCTCCAAATCATCGCTAGATTTGGTGCCCGGTTATGAAGTTGTATATTCCTCAAAAATCTCTATGAACACTCTGGCACTTAGTCTCTCACACTCTAAACACTTTGTATTACTCTTACAATATCCCTACGGCAATCTATGGCACGGAAGGTCACTTTTACTCTGTTCGGAACCCACAAGCGGTACCTTCTTCTCTTTTGCAACATAAAAAGCCGCCAAATATCTCTTAGATATCTTGACGGCTTCGTTGCCAAATGTTTAACACCCATTGTTTTGCTCGATTGCTTGCTGGTGATATGGTTATTTTACCTTACAATTTTCCGTTTGTCACTATGTGAAATCATTCATATTTATTCGATAATCATTAAATACCTTCTTCCTCTGGCATTTATTAGCTCATTACGCCTTATTACTCGATGATACGAATTTGATGAAATACAAAATTGCGCTTTTAGAAACATGAAAGGCAAATATATAATTCGTAGGGGCACGGAACATCGTGCCCCTTTCCGTCGTACCCTTTATTATTTTAATTGTGTCATTTGTTCCAGCACGAGGGCACGAAACATCGTGCCCCTACTACTACGAATATGATATCCCATTTCACCTTGTTTTTCCACTATGTATCGTTTGTATATTGCACAAAGTGGAAAAACAAATTATAATTAGATTCATGATAATTTAAATTTAAATTTAAAAAGTTATGATTCTAATATTGCTGATGAAAGGTTAGTTGTAACGCCATGATTGAAAATACTCCGTTAACACCACAAGAAGTTGCAGACAAATTGAAAATTTCTAAAAGTAAAGTTTATGAATTAATGAAATGCAGAGAATTGAATGCTTACAGAGTTGGAAAAAAATTACGTGTTGATTCAGAAGATGTCGAAAACTATAAAAACAAAACCAAAGATGCCAAATCTATTCCATTTTCTCCTGAACCAAGTAGATTTAATTCTTCACATCAGTATGAAGAACCGCTTGAAAAAAGCAACTCCTTTATAATTTCAGGTCAGGATGTTATTTTAGATATTTTATGCCGCTACTTGTACCACCATCCCAAGGGAGTACGTGCCTTACGTTCCTATGAAGGGGGCTATGATGCCCTTTATGCACTTTACAAAGGTGATGTTCAAGTGGCAACTGCTCATATGTGGGATGGTAAAACCGGAGAATACAATGTGCCCTTTATCGAAAGAATGCTTCCTGGAACTCCTACTGTTATTATTCGTCTGGCCAGTCGTATGCAAGGTTTCTATGTAGCCAAAGGAAATCCCAAAAACATCAAAGATTGGAATGATTTAAAGCGGTCTGATATTACCATCATCAACCACCAAAAAGGTAGTGGTACCAGGATATTATTGGATGAGCACTTG
>OMOF01000270.1 GCA_900290375.1 Candidatus Desulfosporosinus infrequens | reverse complement strand
GGAAACCGAACCCGACCAAATGGGCCAACTCGACTCCAAACTATTTGAACTTGAATTTTCAGATAGTGAACTCGTTCAACTAAGGCGGCATAGTCTGGTGACCTTGCTCTCAATCAGGAAGATAAGTGCACAGATTCTTTCCCGGCTTGAATCATGTTTTTACATCTTGCGATTTAAATCACCACCGGAGTGAGTAAAGGTTATAAAATAACGTCTCTTTATAAGTTCCATATAAATATAGGCTACGCTTGTAAGGAGATGGCTATCTTCTCAAGTTCTTTCATTTAATCTTCCTTAATGCTCTATTCACCTCATTAATGTAAAAATACTCAGAATCAAACTTTCGACCACCTGTATCTTTCTCGGCCCATACAAGCATATCGTCATATTCTGGATGGTGTGGGTCATTTATTGCTTCAAGAAAGTTTTTGTAACCACCTATACCGCCAACATCTTCTGGAGGTCTGTGTCTTTCACCTCCAATACATAGAGGAAGTTTTACGTCTTGATCTGATTTCGATATCTCTTCAACTACAATTTCATGCCTCCAACTATCACCTAAGTCATACTCATAAATGAATGTTTTACCTTCGCTAAATAGCTGGTCTATTTTGATTTTTTTTGCATTTAACTCTTCAACGCCTTCACCATAAAATTCACCTAACGCGTATTCAGGATCTGGAAGGCAAACGACCGTATCCTCAAAGTCAAAATTAAAAACGTGATAGTCCTACCAACCAAAGGCGGCCTGGATGATCTTGTGAAGTTTAAAGAAGGTAATATTCGATTGGACGATTATTCTTCTCCAAATCGGAGGTTCAATATCTACAAGAGATATCTTAAGTTGATACGTAATTTCCATATTCAATCCCCTATCCTACAATTATATTTCTTTGACAATGGCTCTTATGCCAACTTGGAGTATACCCAACGTGTATCGGCCACGGCAAAACCATGTACCCTATTAAACATTGTTGGCAAAACGTCCCTGGAGGAACTGTTTAATCAAAAATCGAAAGTTGAGTGTCTTCGTACCCCTGTTTGTAAGCTTTAATAACATCTTCCATTTTGTAAAGGATACTTCTTCTATCACATTCATTTTGGAATAGTTCCCACAACTCTTTTGCTTTTAGCGAACGGCATTCATAATCATTTCCGTAGTGCAGTATGTTAGTGTATCATCGGGGCATTTTGTCTACAAGACCTACAATTCCCAAATTTATTTCTATATTTTCCCATCGTGTATCAGTATGCATGATGAAGCTCCTTTCTATTTTGAAATAATTGAATATGTCCCAATGTGTTGCTATAATTTAGCTAGACTTCGTGATATTTTTTTGATAAACATAAGTTTGATTATTTATATTAGGTAAAAAGTGAGATCAAAATGAATAAAAAGATATTAGTATCATCAATAATTACAGTTTGTTTTCTCTTGGCGGGATGTGCGAAAGAGGGTATGCCTCAACAGACTGGGCAATTGTCGTCAGCCCCGGTCATAACGAGCAGTGTGACTTCATCGGAACAATTGAAGTCTATCCTCGCAAAATACACGACAAATCAAATCGTATTTTTTCAGGACTTTTCTATTGGCGACAATCAAAACGCCGCATTTGCAATGGCTGGATGTGAGGTTTGGTATATCACCTCCTCCGACGCTCAGAGATTGAAAAGTAATATTGGATTTGTTCCAGACGATCCGTCTGATGCGCCCGTCCTCTGGACGGTTGATGGCACCAAAATATTCAAATGCGATGTTCCCGGCGGCAGCAGTTCAATGTCCTATGCCTGGTATGTAAAAGATGGAAAACCCATTGAACTTCCCTATACGGGCATGAACTTTTCTTATTTCGGCAACGGTCAATTTACGACAATGGGCGAATCTTTTGATTGGGTATTTACAGACGGCATGGCAGCAGGGCATACATATAAATCTTATTATCTTTATTGGACAGCGGACGGCTTGAAGGAATATGGCGGGTTAAAAATCACGCGGCAACAGTTGTTAAAAGTGAAAGGCGCGCGGACCGTCATCGATGCGATTACCAAATCCGGCCATACGATCGACGAAATTTATTACCGTGCCGACAACATCATAAATATCAATTATCATTCCGGCGATAAACAAAACGGTAATTTTGACAATGTAACACTCGTATACGAAAATAATACCATTACTCCCGAATTGGTCTATCCAGGCCCGAATAGCTCTAAAACAGAAAGTTTAAACGAGAAAAATTTAAGCGATTTTTCCTATGGCGGTATTTATCAGGCGGCATTTTTCCCAGAAATCGCGACCTATCCGGATCAATTTCCGATGAATTAGGAAATGTGCCGAAAATCTATTCAGCAGCAAGCTGTGAATGATAGAAAGGAAACTAATGAAAAAATTTATCTCCATGTTCGTTTTAAGCTGCTGTATCCTATTGTGTAGCTGTAGCTTTAATTCATCCCAGAGCGATGCTTCCTCTGGGGCAATATTGCCGACTCAGAGCGTTGTAGAAAACGCGGGCGCTGCAAGCAATAACAAACTGACGATGGACGACTTAATTGCGCTTGTAAAAAAAGACACGCTGACGCTTGATGATTTCAGCTCTTTTACAAACGGCACAAATCATGAATCGGAGTATTCACTTACGAACAATATTGAGTTTTCTCTGAGCTTTGACGGTGAGAAATACAACCTTGATGTGTCCTATTGGAAAGAAAAATCCGCTTTAAGCAGCGTTTTACTTACACGCGTTTCCGATTCGTCTGCCATCCTGCTTTATTCGGATGACAGCAAATACAAAACGAATAAAGGTATAAAAGCCTTTTTAAATACGCATACCTCTATGTCCGATTATCTCACTTACAGCTTGCCGGAGGGGCTTTCCAAGGGAGCTTTTTCAGCAGATATCGGAAGCGGCGGAGGGAATCTCTTCATTTACGATAAAGCAAAAATTGTGAATGCCCCAAATGCGCCGCGTGAATGGCTTGCCGCTGGTGGTGTAATGTTTTACGACAGAAGCCATATTACTTTTGAAAACGGTAATATCTCATCAGTCGCACCAATGTGGAATCATTCTGGATTTTTAGGTAATCCAGAACGCGTTTCTAACTGCGAGGCCAACGCCGTAATAGTTGAGGCAGTGCACGACCTCTATACTATGGCGGAGATCGAAACAGCCAATGAAGCTGGGAACCCGATACCGGAAGGGGAACGAACCGCGAAAATGTGGTATGTATTTTTTGCCGAAGAGAGAGGGAACACAGCGTACACCCTATACTTAAACGAGAATTATTTTAGCAAAGATAATATTATTGCACTTGCGCGATCGGTGCATTTTAACGAGGGGGCGTTCGAGTTAAACCGGAACAACCCAATGTCTGAACCGAACCCTTCAAGCTTGACTGGCTTGGCTGAGGCCCGTCAAAAAGTGTCTTTCTCAATCTTTATCCCGACCGTGGTACCTGCCGGGTTGGTTACGGAACATCTTTCCATAGTCGAAGGACCACCGACCTTTCTCAAGGTAGACTATCTCACAAAGGATGGTAGTACCGGGCTCTGTGTGCTCAACGGCCCTGCCGGTAGCGGCCTTGCGGCTGATCCACGAAAGGAAGGCGAGGCAATAAAGCTGCGGAGCAACATTCCTGGACACTTCCTCAACAATCAACCTCAGTTTGGAGGGCCGATATTGTGGTGGGAAGAGACTGGTTCCTACGTAGCTTTGTCAGGGCCTGAGCTCAACAAGACCGACCTCGTGAAGATAGCGGAATCTATGTCGTCAACTGCTGGCATAGGTTCACAGAGTTAAAAGTTCAGGGAACATCTTTGCGATTTTGTTGCCTGCGATGTTAGGTAGCTTTACTTTGCTCTTTGCTAATGCTTTAGGAGCCTACGCGACAGCTTACGCCTTAACCAGCTCGAACAATAGTTTAGTCTCTATCACCATTGCCAATCTAGTAACCGAGGACATTTTTCCAGATCCTGCTTTAGCAAGCGCTTTAGCTGTGGTCATGGCTTGCTTTTTAAGCTTATCTATTGTTATTAATGCGAGGATAAAGAAAAGCAATGGAGGGTTGGGCCTATGAAAAAAGGAATTTTAGCAAAAGTTAGTTTAGCTTTGATTTTTGCCTACTTGTTCTTTCCGATCGTGGCAACCATCCTCTTCTCGGTAGCGACAAGATGGAGTACAACAATTTTACCTGAAGGCTATACCCTGGCCTATTACCACCAGCTCTTTACCAGTCCAGAGTTCGCTCATTCCTTATCAAGAACTATCTATGCCAGTTTTGCGACGATCATCCTCTCTATTTTGCTGATCGTACCCTCATTGTGCATGGCCATTGTGTATTATCCTCGTCTAGAAAAACTCTTTGAGATTCTGTCTATCCTTCCGTTTGCCATGCCAGGCGTTATCTTGGCCATTGGCATGATTCAAATGTACTCTCGGGGTCCGCTACGAATTACGAATATTCCCTGGATTTTGATTGGTTCTTACTTTGTTCTTATCTTACCCTTTATGTACCAGTCAATTAAAAATAGCTTTCGGAGCCTCAATGTCAAGGCGTTAACCGAAGCGGCAATCATGTTAGGATGCGGGAAATTCGAGACATTTGTCAAGCTTATTTTCCCCAATGTCCTTAGAGGGGTTATTACAGCGGCCTTAATTTCAGTATCTGTTTTGTTCGGCGAATTTGTCTTAGCCAATTTGTTAGTCGGAGATAATTATGAAACCATTCAAATTTATCTATATAAATTGCAGAAAGTCGATGTGCACATGGCCAATGCCTTAGTGGCGGCGTATTTCCTAGTAATCTTATTGATGTCATTACTTTTGATTTGGTTGGCCTACCGAAATCAAACACTTCGGACACAGAAGCCTGGCAAGCGGCAGAAGTTGGAAGCCAGTAGCTAGTAGTTTGTAGTCAGATCTGAGCATTGTTTGTACTTAAATGTCAAAGATGGCTGATTTCTATATTCGATTTCTATAACGAGGATGCAAATACCTAAAAGGATGAAAACGTTACTGTGATGTGGGGGTATGAAAATTGAGTCATGTTCAAATACTTGATGTAGAAAAAAGCTTTCAGGGCCGTCAAGTTCTAAAAAGGATTAATTTACAAGTGGAAAAAGGAGAATTTGTTACCCTTTTAGGTCCTAGTGGGTGCGGAAAGACTACCCTGCTGAGAATTATTGCTGGTTTAGAACGACGTGACGGCGGGAAGGTCTTCGTCGGCGGGAAAGAAATCATGGAAGGCCTGAGTAAGAAGGACCAAACTATTGGGATGGGACCTACTTCTTCTCGATGAGCCATTAAGTGCCGTCGATGCCAAGGTCAGAGAGAGTGCCAGGAGTCTGATTCGGGATATTCAGAAGAAGATGGGGATTACAACAATATTTGTTACCCATGATCAACTTGAGGCCTTAGTCATGTCGGATCGAATTGTGATCTTAGACTCCGGCGAAATTATGCAACAAGGAAAACCGGAGGAAATCTACAATAAACCAGCTAATCGATTTGTGGCTAATTTTATCGGCAGTTATAATTTTATTTCTAGTGGCTTGATCGGTCTGCCGGATAAGGATGTCGAAGTATGTATCCGCCCGGAACATATCAAGCTTGCCAAGATAGGCA
>OMOF01000308.1 GCA_900290375.1 Candidatus Desulfosporosinus infrequens | reverse complement strand
AATGATTTTTACAAATCCCATCACGGTCTGCATCTGTTCTGCCATTTGGGCTAATTGCTCTGGTGGCATACCGAAATTACGATAAATTTCGATTGCTTGTTCCATTGCCTTAGCCATCGCTACGCCTTCCGTATCAAAAGGATTTACTCCGGTTACCACAACGCCAATCCCTAATAGTGCCACCTTAGAGAGTAGCGATGCCGCCGCTCCCCACAACATGGTTTTTCCGGGACTAAATTCCATGCGAAACGCATATCCCAAAACAATACCAATTAAACCAAAACCAACAACCACACTCACAGCCTGCAATGGGTGAATCAGTATGGCAATCAATACCCCTGCCACGAGCGTAGCTAAGGTACTCCATTTATAGCCGTGCCTAACCCCTAGTAAAATAATAGGGACTGGCCATAGCAAGTCCACAAAAGGACCAATGAGCGGTAAATAAGCGCTAATCACAGCAAAGATAATTGCCATTGCTGCTAAAAGACCACCTTCCACCATGGGACGTACTCTTGTCTGTCTCATCTATTCACCTCTTTTGGCGGAGATGCTGTTGGTATTCGCTAAAATCACCAAACCATTTCTCCACTTCATGCTCACTTTTTATATTTTGTTCCACTTTTTTCAATACAGCCCGATCTAATGAATCAAAATGAGTGCCTAAACGCCGTGCTAATATATAGCAGGCAACAACAATCGCTGCCAGACCTTCACTGATTGCCTGCTCACTGTTTTTTGCCATGGCTTGATACAACTCTCCAACATGGGTAATCAATTCAGCCTTAAGCCATTCTATTAGACGCATTTTACGCAAAATTTCTGACTCATTCGAAAACAAAACCGCCACCACCCCTTTTTTTTACAATATCTAGTTAGTATTCGCAAATCAAGTGACGGTTTCCTGCCGGATAAAAAAAAAACGCCACGCGTCATCCGACTACAGTATGAACACCAATGCCTTACTATAAACGTAGCAAATTCCTCCACAAAAAACCTAGTGAATTGGATGGCGTCAGCAGAATTTTGAAAAAACAATGACATTATGATAATAGAAATAGAGAGAGGTTATAATAACCTCTCTCTTGTTTTTATTCTGCTGTGAATGGCAATAATGCAACGATACGAGCACGTTTGATTGCCAAAGTGACTCTACGTTGATGTTTTGCGCAGTTGCCGGAAATACGACGAGGCAAAATCTTGCCACGTTCCGTAGTGTAACGGCGAATTTTAGTCAGTTCTTTATAATCTATAGTTTCTACTTTATCAACACAGAAACTGCAAATTTTCTTCTTAGGTTTTCTTCCTCTTTCACGTTTCACTGAAAATACCTCCCTTTAAAATGGAATTTCCTCTTCAGGGAAGACCTCTGTCCCAAATGAGCTAACATAATATCCAGATTTAGCAGGACTAGCGCTACTTGTGGTGCTACTAGTGGTACTGCCGCTACCTACAGACTGTTTTGTGTCCAAAAACTCGATGTTTTGGGCAATTACTTCAGCTGCACGTCGTTTCTGTCCGTCTTTATCTTGATAATCACGAATTTGTAAACGTCCTTCAACTAGTACACGGCGCCCCTTGGTAAGATTATTGCCACAAACTTCGGCCAATTTATCCCATACTACGACA
>OMOF01000763.1 GCA_900290375.1 Candidatus Desulfosporosinus infrequens | reverse complement strand
TCGCGGGCATGGTTCCTTCATCACGATTGAGCCTGTAGACTATATCTGATTGTCATCGTTTCAAAGCAACTCGGAAAATAGACGCGCGAAGGGCAAAGGGGATATTATTGTAGTTGACAATAAAACGGCATTTTCATCTGAGGCATATGATAGTGATGTGCGTGCGACGATACCAAATTATTGCTCATTTCATGACGAAACAATAGATCTTATTAAGACTATAAATGAAGTTCCGGACATATGGCTTGATACTGGATGTGGCACCGGAACTTTTGGGGTGAAAGTGGAAAAATATTTTCCATCCACCAAATGCATTATGGCCGATCCATCCGAATCAATGCTCTCAAGGGCAAAAGACAAATTAAATAGTGAAAATAATACTTATATAATTTCTGGAACACAAGACCTTTCGTGTCAAAACGATAGTATAGATGTGATAACATCAATTCAATCGCATCATTATCTTGATTTAGAAGGGCGCCAGAAAGCGACGCGGAATTGTTTTCGCATGCTCAAGGCTGGGGGCGTATATGTTACTTTTGAAAATATAAGAAAAAATACAGACATAGGAAATATAATTGGTCTCGAACGGTGGAAAAATTTTCAGGTGCAAAATGGAAAATCGATATGTGACGCAGAGAAGCATATCGGGAGATTTAACAATGATTATTTTCCAATTACGCTTGAATCGCACATTGGTGTTCTCGTCGATGCTGGATTTTCCGTCGCAGAGGTTCTATGGGTGTCCGCAATGCAAGCCGGGTTTTATGCGGTGAAATGAACTGGAGTACATTTTGTAATGTGAATAATCAGTCATGTATATTTATATATACATAAATGTAATCTCCAGACGGTAAATCATACAGCGTTGTAAGATGACATGTTGATCTTAACGTTGCAGTATCTTGCATCAAGAGTTCATCTCAATATCCCGTCTTTCGATGTATGGAGATTACCCATGAAAACCTCGCTCTTGACGACCATGTGCGCAACATTGATCATTGGTGTCGGTGGCCTTGCTTTCGCGGCGGATGGATCTGGACCAATCCAGGACAAAACGACGCAGCACCATTCTGTCGCTCCGACGCGGGCGATGAAGGG
>OMOF01000470.1 GCA_900290375.1 Candidatus Desulfosporosinus infrequens | reverse complement strand
ATTTAACATTCCTTTAGCAGTGGCCTAACAGTGCTTTGGTATTATAGATAATATCAATATGGTTGAGGTGAAACATGTCGCTAAAAAGGTTTGAGAAATCTAAATACCAGAAGGTTAACAATGATAAGGTTAATTTAACCTCTATTGAAGATTATAAGCAAAGTCACAGTCAATCCAAATGGAAAAGACCAACTAAAATTATATCAAAAAAGAATATTTTACTTGGTCTTTTACGAAAAAGACAAAGCTTTAATGAAATCAGAACAATAGGGGCTGTAGAAAATTGCAGAAGGCTTGTCTTTGATGAAATTGAAAGTATTTTTGAGCAAAGGGAAAGTGCTATAGATGGTCTAATACCTGAATTGATTAATGGCCGAAAAGCATATACACACATATTTGGAAATAACGACTTAGAAATAATTCATAGGAACACTGAGAAGATTATTATGAATGAATTATCGAAACGATTTAATCGCCCAATAGTATGCCAAGTTAGAAAACCTTCCTTTGGTGATGAAATCTCTGACATTTTCAGTCCTATCCAAAAATATCAAATAACAAAAAAACGAACCATTACAATCACCAGTTATATGGAAGCAGTAGGTAGGAGAATTTTAAGTGATTCGATCGAGTCACTAATGAACAATTCCTTATTAGCTAAACTAGTCTGCGATATTGATATATGTACGATGCTTCTGCCGAAATTAGGTATTGATACTGATTTAGAAACTAGGGAGTTGAATAAAGAACTTTTTCATAGAATTGGTGGTGCTCTTTATTCAATAAAGATAGGATTAATTCAAGAGATGAATCTTCAAATTGCTAACATCTTTTATGAAACAAATGATTTAGAATTAGGTGTTGAGATCGAATTGAAAATTCAATTCCTTGAAGAAAATTTTACTTTTAGAATGTATGAACCCGATTTACTAGAAGCATAGATCGACGATGATCAGATGTAATCGAATTCTAACAATAGATATCAAGATAGAATAAAACATAATTCATGTAACTTTATTAAAAAAAGAGCAAATAAAAGGGGTATGGTAATCTCAATCTTGCTAAGCCAAAACATAGTGATGATTTTATATTTAACCTCGGCTTAAAGTTATATTAATACTGCCTTAATAATAAAAGTATATTATTAGGGAGTGATCTAAAAAATCAAATGAAAGAGGTGGAAGCGTCGGGTCCGATAAGATTCATTTTTTTAAAAGTGAACGCCTGTTATTTAAAAAGGAGGCATATTATGACCCCGCAATATAAGTATTCCTTATTGAATACCAAAGAAGCTACCTACTATCTTGAAGTATCAAGTTTTAAATTCAAAAAGCTTATTAAAGAAGGGTATTTAACTCCGCAGGGCTGGATTATTCGAAGCGGAAAAGAGGTACATTTCTTTGATCCGATGGAATTGACTAAAGTTAAGAAAATGTTGATTAAGGAAGGGTATCATTACCAACACGCTTAAGAATTTTAAATAGAATAAACTCATTCAACTAAAGGGACCCTTCGCGGCGAAGGAGGAGTTTACCCCACTTGAATGGGAGAACCAGCGAGACGCCCACTTATAGAAGTGGGCGTCTCGCCAATTGGATTTAACAGGGAGAATTTAAATAGAATTTCTTTTGTCTGAAGTCGATCATACATATCGCGTTTAATAACTGGGTACTATCTTCTTAGAAATAGTTAACCTATTACTAAAGGTGGTATCTGAGATGATTGAAACGAAA
>OMOF01000262.1 GCA_900290375.1 Candidatus Desulfosporosinus infrequens | reverse complement strand
AGTTACAAGCGATTTGTAGTTTAGAGCCAAAATGTATTTATTCTGTGTTAATCTGTGTAATCTGTGGTTGATTAACTGAGTACCTGGTACTCCTATGCTTGAGAAATTGCATAAATCAATTAAAATAACGGCAGGAAAGAGTGAATACTTTTTTATTTTTCGTCAGAAAAGGTTAAAAATAGACAATATAAGATCGTAAATGTCCAAAAATATGAAAATTAATAATACTATATGTCGAAATATGCCATGTAAATAACCTTTAAGAAAAATATTATAATTTTTCTTAAAGGTTATTTTAGATTCTTGTCGAATAATCTAAAAATGAAAAGGCAGGAAGCGTTCACTTCCTTAGTTTAGTTTCCAGGAAACGTTCAGGGCGAACTCTCCCCTTTAATCATGGATAGCAAGAGATAATGGCAACAACAGAGTATTGAGGGGGTGAGAGGAGTTTAGCAATTTAACGAAACGTATCAAGAAAGATAACCCGATCAGGATCAACATATAAGGAGGAAGAAAAAAATGGAACGTAAATTATCACGGCCACCGATCGAATCAAGCTCAAGATATGAGAGGATAGAATCAGATAGTTCAGCAGAGATGGGTCAAAAGAGGGATTTGGCGAAACGAAGGGCAATGGATAAAGTGCGGGCACGTACCCTTGCCAAGCAACAACAATTGGCCGAACGAATAGCTACAGCGACGGAGCAGTTAGCCTCCGGAATCGATGAAGCTAGTAGTGCAGCGGTTGAATTAGGCTCGGCCATGGCCCAAGTGGCCACTGGAGCAGATGAGGCAGCTTCAGCTGCGGAACAGTCCAGAGCGGCCATTAACCAAATTCAAAAGGCCGCAGTGATCGCCAATGATTTAGCCAAAGATTCATTAGATCAAGCTAATTCGGCCCAAGCTCTAGTCAAGTCGACTACTAATGATGTCGATAAATTGGTTGACGGGGTTAAGGAAGCTGCTGAAACAAATTTCGAATCAACTAAACTTGTGGGTGACTTAGAACAACAATCTAAGGAAATTGGTAACATAGTCGATGCAGTCGTGCGGATTGCGGATCAGACCAATCTCTTAGCTCTCAATGCTGCGATCGAAGCAGCTCGGGCGGGTGAACATGGACGTGGTTTTGCCGTTGTAGCCGATGAGGTGCGGAACTTAGCGGAGATTTCGGAAAAATCAGCCCGTGATATCCGAGATCTGGTCAATGAGATTCAAGATAATGTCAAGGTAGTGGTTCAGGATGTTGAAGAAGCCGGCAATGTGGCCAATGCCGAGGTGGAGCGGGGTAAGAAAATTTCCGAGGACCTCCTAAAAATTGACACGGAAATGTCCACAGTTCAAGCGGGCGTGGCTGAAGTCACTCAGAACGCCAAAATTACGAACGAAGGTGCCAGAGACTTTTTAGGGATGGCCGAGCAGATTGCTGCTGCTGCCGAAGAGCAGGGAAGTGCAGCCGAAGAGGTTAATAAATCCGTCTCTGAACAAAATAAAGCATTTAACGAGATGGGAACAGCGGCCAATGAACTGGCGCAAATGGCAGAACAATTAAAGGTTTCCACGGATTCTCAGAAAACCTCCGAAGAATTGGCAGCAGCCGCGGAGGAACTTTCGGCCAATGTTGAGGAAGCGAACAGTGCTTCCCAGCAGATCATGGTGGCCATGGTGCAGTTAGGTAAAGGTGCTCGCATCCAAGGCGAATTATCGATTTCCGGGGCAGAACTGGCAGAGCGTTTGGTTGTTGCGGCTACTCAAATGAAAGTGCGCTCTGAAGAGTCGGTGGAAAAAGTGGGTGAGCTTCAAACGTTACTAGTAACCAATAAAAAAGCTGTTGACGAAATGATTTTTGGTATTACAAAGTCTTCGGAAGCGAGCATGGTTTCAGCGCAGAACATTAAGATTCTGGAAGATACCACACGCAAGATCGATAAAATTGTTGATGCTATTGTCAACGTGACTATCCAAACCAACATGTTAGCGGTCAATGGCTCGATCGAAGCAGCACGTGCCGGGGAATTTGGACGGGGTTTCTCAGTCGTAGCTGGGGATATCCGCACGCTGGCCAATGAATCCGCCGATAATGCGGATAAAATCAAAGATTTGGTTCGTAATATCCAAAATCAGATCCAAAAAGTCACAGGAGATATTGAACTTTCGGCCAAGACTGCTACTCAGGAGGTCTTGAATGCTAAAAAATCCACTCAAAATCTTAATGTCGTTGAGGAAAATATGACCAGAATTTTAAATGGGGTTAAAGAAGTGTCCAAGGGGTCGGAGGAATCGTTGATCGCTCTGGAACAAGCTAAACGGGGTATTGATCAAATCGCGACGGCTGCTCAAGAGGCCGAGAAAGCGGTGACTGAATCGAATACTGCCGCCCAAGAACAATCCAAAGGAATGCAAGAACTTGCCGAGGCCATTGAAGAGATCTCGGGATTGGCAGATGAATTACAGACGATGTAATGTAATTTAATTTGCTCAAAAGGAGGAGAAGAATATGACTGAAGCGCTTAATAACATGACGGAAATTTTGGAAGAGCGCCAGTTGGTGACCTTCTATTTAGGACAGGAAGAGTTTGGGGTCGACATCATGAATGTTCGTGAGACGATCCGGTTTTCTGAAGTTACAAAAGTCCCCCAAACACCGGATTATGTCGAGGGTATCTGTAATCTTCGAGGAAGCATTCTCCCCATCATTGATGGACGTAGCCGGTTTGGCATGGAACGGCGTTTGAGAGACGAACGAACGCGCATCTTGGTAGTGGATGTCAACGGTCGAGTTACAGGAATCGTCGTGGACCGTGTCTCAGAGGTTTTACGAGTAAATGTCAGCGATCTAGAACCTGCGCCGGCGGTAATCCGTAATGTTGACGCAGATTACCTCGATGGGGTGGTTAAACTAAATGGCGGAAAGCGCTTAATCATGGCCCTGAATCTGGGGAAAATCCTCACTGTCGATATAGTTGATACTATTCAGGCACAAACCGTAGCTGCAACTGCGCTCGAACAAGTGAAGAGTAGCGAAGTGGATTTGGAAGAGGATCAACTAGTCACATTTCTGCTCGGGGATGAGGAATACGCCTTTGATATTATGCATGTCAAGGAAATTATTCGTGTTCCTGAGATCACCGCGGTACCGAATGCAAGTTATTACATAGAAGGAGTTGTCTCGATTCGCAGTCATCTTTTGCCTATTGTCAATATGCGCTCCTTTTTTGGCCTGGAGGAGGCTGTGATCACCGATCAATCACGAGTTATCATTATCGACCTTGGCAATATGTCAGCCGGTTTCAAAGTAGATCGGGTTATGGAAGTGATACGCGTGCCTAAAAACGTGATCGAACCTCCTCCGGTCGTGTTTTCCTCGAGTGAGTCAGAGCAAATTCGTGGGGTAGCCAAACTAAATCAGGGGGCTCGCTTACTGATGTGTCTAAATGCTCAGAATCTATTATCGGCCGCGATTGTGAAAGAGCTGGTAGGTGAGTCTGTGGAGATTCTGGAAGAAAAAATGGAAAAACAAATGGAAAAACAACTGATGGAAGAGGAGCAACTCGTGGCCTTCCGTTTAGGAAAAGAAGAATTTGCCATTAAGATTACTGATGTCCAAGAGATCAATCGGTATACCGATGTGGTTCGTATGCCCGGGACTCCCGCTTATTTCGACGGGTTAGTCAATTTGCGGGGAAATATTATACCTGTCTTAAACCTTAGGCGCCGTTTTAATATGGAAGAACGAGCGAATGATGATTCCACTCGTATCATTATTGTCGATGTTGGCAACCAAAAGAATGGGGTCGTGGTGGATTCTGTCTCGGAAGTTTTGCGTTTTGAACGCAATTTGGTGGAAGAAACGCCCAAGATTCTAGCCAATGATGTGGACGCTAAGTATATCAAGGGAGTTTGTAAATTGAATAATGGCAAACGTATGGTCATGATCTTGGATTTAGAACATGCCCTGAAAGTAGGCTAGACGCTAGGATGCCTAGGTCATCAAAGAGGCAGGGTGGGTAGAGGGAAAACCGATCCCACCTTATCGCTTCTTAATATTTCGTTAGGGAGCCTCTATGTTGGATGATATTTTGGCAACGATTCAGAAAAAATTAAAGAGAATATGTTATGAGTTACTTAAAGTGCTTGATGGCGACCCTTTCGAGATCGTGGAATTACGGGAACTGTTTCAAAAGATGTCAAGAGTTGAAAATGAATTAGTCGGATGTATGGGGGACACAGTGCCTGAGGGAGTGAAGCAAGCTTTCGCGGACTTTTCTATGGAGTTTGAAAAGATATTGGATTCTTCGGCACAAACAAATGAAACTACTCAACTACCTTTGAGGACCTTAGTCCAAAAGATTTATGATTGTCTTGGTGCCTTTAACCTGATGATGGTCTTGTTATGCAGTAACGAGCAGCTAGTTCAGGGTCAGGAGCTAATAATAATTGAACAGTCGGAGCTCTCTAGCACAGAAGCGTGGGCAGTAGAAGAGATCACAGAAGAAGACCTGAAAGAGGAAGACTCTGAAAAGGAAATTCGAAAAGAACCCATGAAAGCAATAGATTCGAAAGAGGAATTTGCTCGACTGATCGCCTTGCTAGGAGAATTGAGGATGAGCAGTAATGCTTTTCAGAATTTGTCTCATCAAGCACTTGCAGAGTATAATTTGCCACTCTTTTCGAAAGAAATCAGAGTCACTAGAAATAGTTTCGGGCGCGTTTTGGAAAAGGTAGAAGAGAGTGTCATGGGGTTATGTCATCGCTATACTGACCTTGTCTATCATAAGAGTAAGGTACTCCCCTTTGAAACGAGTGACCAAGCTTTTATCATTGATGTCAATCAGGTTCTAGAGGTATTAAAAGTTCCCCACAGAGAAGTTTTTAAAAGGCGAGGACGCTTCTTCTACAACTTTCGTGGGGAAACTATAGGGATAATTTTCTTGGCAGAACTTTATGGAACTGCGTTTACGAAACGGGATCCGATGGGGATCGTTGTGATCACAGATGGTAGGACGAAACTAGGTTTGGTAGTAGAGCGTTGGTCGGTCGAACAAGAGGTTCTGGTGGAACTCTTGGCGGATATTTTTCTAGGTCAAAAAGAGATCTCAGGAGCCGCAGTCATGGAAAATGGTCAGATTAGCTTGAGGTTAGATGGGGTTGCCTTGATTAAGAGGGTATTACAAGCAGGAGAGCAGGAGGAATAAATAATACATGACGATTAAAACAGAACCCTATCGAATCATGGTGGTGGATGATTCTCCCTTTATTCACAAAGCAGTACAAAAAGCCTTAGTTCCTGAAGGGTATGAAATTTGCGGAACAGGCCGAAATGGCAAGGAAGCCGGTGTATTGAAAGGAGCTAAGGCCTGATGAAGGATCATTTAGAAGCGTTTGCGGGGGCAATCACGAACGTACTAACTCAAATTGGGAGTGAGGGAGTTGTCAAGGGTGAGTGTGAAACACCAGAGGATATGTTTTGCAAGCATGAAGTGATTATTATTATTGGTTTAACTCTCGATTTAAGAGGGAGTATCGCTTACAGCATGTCTCCAAGCACGGCCATTAATATTGCTAGTACGATGATGTGCGGTATGCCCATTGCAGAGCTGGACGATATGGCCCGAAGTGCCGTGTGTGAATTTGCCAATATGTCTGCGGGTGCTGGGGTATCCACCTTGCCTAAAGAAATGAAGGTGGATATTACGCCTCCGACCATGATAATCGGGCAAAAAATGGCTCTGATGATGGGCTCTTATGACGTGTTAAAAACTCGGATTACCACGCCTTGGGGAGAAATAGAATTACGTCTCAGCATAGAACAATAACTTAAGATTATGGTGCTCAAATGAAGCTGGTGAGGACGAAAATAATCAAGGGAGTTCGATCAGATTTTAGATAAGGGTGAAAATTATGAGCGAAATAATTCGGGTTCTGATTGTTGATGATTCAGCCATGATGCGACGAGCGATCAAGCAAATCTTAGAGACGGATTCGTCGATCCTCGTTGTGGGTAGCGCCAGGGATGGGGAAGATGCCTTAAAGAAAGATGAGGAGCTTAGCCCAGATGTGATCACGATGGATATCAATATGCCCGTGATGGATGGAGTCACCTCCATGATGCATTTGTTGGAACAACATCCCGCGGTGCGCATTATTATGCTGAGTTCCTTGACTCAAGACGGAGCAATGACGACGTTCGAGGCGTTGGAATTAGGAGCCTTCGATTATGTCGCCAAACCCTCAGGTACAGTATCAGCCAACCTTCATGTCATTGGCAAAGAGTTAGTCGAAAAGGTAAAGATAGCAGCTCAAACGAAGCGGAATCGACGCCAGACCCGAGAACGTTTTTCTCCGATTAAACAGTCGGCTAAACAGCCCGTGAAACAGCAACAGCCAGTCGCGGTCAAAAAAACAGAACTTAAAACGCAGATAATGGATGGCCTCTCCGCATTTCGGAAGATCGTTGTGATTGGGGTTTCCACGGGTGGTCCAGCCACTTTGATGGAGATTATCCCGGAATTACCAGCGGACCTTGATGCGACGGTGATCATCGTTCAGCATATGCCTCCCACGTTTACGGGTTCGTTTGCCAAACGTTTGGATGAAAATAGTCGACTTAAGATTACTGAAGGAAAAGCGGGAGATGTCCTCACTAAGGGGTGCGCGTATGTTGCTCCGGGAGGTATTCATCTTGTCATTCGCAAGAACCTGGCCCGGGATGAGTGGCTGATTCGCCTGACCACGTTACCAGAAGAAACACTCTTTACGCCATCGGTGGATGTCACCATGAAATCCATCGTGGAAGTTTTCGGTCGGCGAACGGTGGGAGTACTGTTAACAGGCATGGGTTCCGATGGTGCCGATGGTATGGTTGCCATTCGCCAAGCAGGAGGGGTGACGATTGCGGAGGATGAGTCGACGGCAGTGGTTTTTGGTATGCCGCGCGAGGCCATCGAACGCGGAGGAGCTGAGATTGTTGTTCCGTCCTACCAGGTAGCGAAGGAGATCTTAAAAGCGATAAAACGAGCTTAGTCAGCTTTAAGGTAATGAGAGCAACAATCACTGGTAGATAAAACGTAGGTCAATCACGAGATAATAAGGAGATAAAAGTATGGACGTGGATGCATCAAGGCAGATCAACAGCAAGATCGAATCTGAGCGCTTGACAGCAATCGAAGCCTTGGCGAGGACGGGTCATTTGAGTTCCATGATC
>OMOF01000010.1 GCA_900290375.1 Candidatus Desulfosporosinus infrequens | reverse complement strand
GGCTCCATCAGCAGATGCTAACTTGGTAGATGCATTAGCTGCTGCTCCATTAGCAGGAAAAACCACTCCTATCTTATTGACTGACAACAATAGCCTCAGTGATTCCACCAAAGCTGAATTGACCAAACTTGGTGTAAAAAATGTCTATGTAGTTGGCGCTATCAACCAATCGGTCGTTGCCCAACTGAACGCCATGAGCGGTGTAACTGCTACAGTACTTAAAGGTGCCGATCGTATTGCAACCGCAACTGCTGTTGCTGGTAAACTAGTCAATCCTGCAGGTTCTTTTGTAGTAGGTTATGGCGCTTTGGCTGATGCCTTATCGGTAGCTTCCTTTGCAGCTGCTAACAACTACTCGATCTTAGTAGCTAACCCTGATGGAAGCCTGCCTGCTTCAGAAGCTGCCTTCAAGGGAAGCAAAGTTTATATCGTTGGCGGACCTACTCTGGTACAAGACATCGCTGGCGCAACTCGTCTCTTCGGTGCTGATCGTTTCGCTACGAATCAAGCAGTACTTGGTGCTTTAACTTATACGTATAATAACGTCTATGTTGCCAATGGCACAGACGCTCACTTGGTTGATTCGCTCGTTGCCTCATCTATGGCAGCAGTGTCCAATGCTCCGATCGTTCTCGCTGACACCAACACTGCAGCTGCAGCTGCTAGCGTCCATTCCAAACTGGCTGCCAGCGCTGTTGTAACGGCTCTAGGCGGTAGTACAGTGGTTCCTGATGCTGTTGTATCTCTAGTTGCTACTGGTGCGCCAGCTAGTGGTGGTACTACTCCTCCTCCTCCTGGTACTTCCGTTACGATCGGTGCCTTAGCCATTACTGGTCAATTAGTTGGCACAGGCGCAACGAGCGCTCCGGCTGTGGCAGTCGTCAATAATGGTGTGACAGTCGCCACTACTGTAAACGGTACAAGTGCTGCTAATGCAAGTATTACTTATTTAGTATCCACTTCGAACAATATTACCGCTAAAGATACCGCTGGTAATACGTTGGTGGCAACGACCTTGAACTCGCCAGTAATTGTTGGTAATGATACCTTCAGTGCCTCTTATTCTGTCCCTGCGGATGCCAGTGGTAACGTGAAGGCTGTCTTTACTTCAACCGCTAGCTCACAACAGTCCTTTAATGTCGTAGTAGAAGCTCCGTTCAGCAACAACGGTCAACCGGTAATGTCCAGTGAAGGAAGTATCGAATGGGGCGTACCTGGAACTACGGTACTTAGCCCAATCTATTCTTCCGCCAATCCAGATAGCCTGAACTTCTCTACTTCTGGTAAGATGAAAGGCTTAGTCCCAGTAGTAGCAACCATATTACCTGCTACAGGTTCCACTACATCGTTAGCTGGTCAGGCTGTTAAATTTACCATGACCCAAAATGGTGGTACGTCCGATTCCAACGCCTACTTTACCGATTCTACAGGAACAGCCATGGTTGCCTCTGGTGCTGCCGTTGGTAAAGGTTATTCTACAACACCTGTAACCTATGTTATAAATACAGATACCAATGGTCAAGCACTCGTCTATATCAATTCTATGTTGCCTACCACTAACGGTCTTCCTGATCCAGGCGCGATCATGAATATCAGCATGAATGCTCAGCTCGTCAATGGTGGCGGTTCCACCAATACCGGATATTATTCCTGGAAAGCAGTAGCTCAAGCCGCCAAAGTGGGCAACGTTAGCCCAGCCGCAATGTTGAACCCAACAGGCATAACGGAAGGCAACACCATTGCCTCCACCAATGCTGAAACAGCAACGTCCGGATCGCAAATGACCCTCAGCGGACAACTACAAGATTCCGCGGGTAACCCAGTGACTGGTGCTACTGTAGCGATTCAAGACTATGATGTAATCAATGGTGCCTCGAACAACGTATCGAATGATGCTTTCGTATTGAATGGTACCACCACACTGTTCAGCGCTGTTAACTACCCATCGGTAACCACGGATAGTAATGGTAACTTCTCAGTGACAGTAACAGCTAATGTACCTGTTACCCAAAGCGTACTCGACAGCGTTACTAAGTACTATGCGTACTATGTTCCTTCGACAATAGCTATTACAACGGGTCAATCTCTACCCACTACTGTTACCGCACTGAGCTTCGTGGGCAATAGTAACACCGGGAATTTCGTAAACCTCGTATGGCAACAAGGCCAGACGGCTCAGTCTATCGGGGTTAGCCACACCTCTCTCTCGCCAAATTATGCTACACTCAGTGCTGTTCCACAAACTACCAGTTTCACAAACGTTGTGGGCTCCGACGAACAAATGTATGCAGCCGCTTATAACCAAAACGGTACGATTATTGCTCCTGCCGCTGGAAACCAATTCGACAGTTATGCGCTTGTCTACGATCTTCTAGCTCCAGTCGGAGTAAACTTCAACATGCTAGGTTCAGCAGTGCTACCTGTAAATGGTACTCATGGTGGCGTTGGAGAAATTAAAGCCACATTCACACAAAATGGTGGTTTTGTACTCAACGAACTAATCAGCTCTGACGGAACAATATATTACTCCGATGGAACCTTAACAGCAGCGCAAGCGGGCCCAGCAGGCTTTGTCCCTACGGGTTATTCAACTGCTTATGACGGAAGCGGCCAAATTAATTTTTACCTCAACTCAAACGCCACTTCCACAGTTGTTACCTCCGGAACAGCAGGATCTGTCAATGTTAACGTTAGTGCATATTCCAACTCCGCTACAACCATTGATACGACTCATGCTCAAGGTTCCGCTGCAGGAACGATTAACGCATCATTCTCGGCAAGTAACTCCATTGGAAGTCTTGGTGTAGCTGCTAATGTAACTGGCTTCAGTCAATACGTTCCTTTGCTGGATGGTAATGCTGCTCCTGGAGCTACCGTCACCGTTGCTGGTGTTGCTATACCTGCAGCCAATGCGTATGATGCCACAAGGAATGCTACATTCGTGGCAGCTCCCTTCAACTCGTATCCGGCTTTGAGTACTGAGCCTAGCCAAGGGTTGACCATGAACATGAGTTCCACTTTAAATGGCACATTTAGTAATGTTGACGGATACGTTCTTGCTTCTATGCCTAGTAATGTAACAATTAATGTAGACGATCAGGGCGAAGTCAGTGCGAACAATGTTAAACTTTGGCAAGCACAACCTGGTTATAAAGTGGTTGGTTATATGCCTGGTGCTACTATTAATACATTTACCCTAATTGAAGAGAATATGACGACTCTGACTAGCTTTATCGGAGTTAGTGTAACGAGCGTTGGCTCTGCTGGATCTCAAGTTGCTACATGGACACTGCCAGCCACTAGTCTGCCAGGTAACTTTGAAGAATTCCTCGGCTTTACAGTAGATACTACGGGTACTATGTTGCAACCTATGGTAGCTAGTTACTACGATGTCAATAATGCCTTTGCTCCGGCGGTAGCTGCAACATCAGGCACAGTACCAATGGGTACTTTCAGCCCGGTTGAAGTTGCTCAAGTATATTCAAGCGATAAGTATTCAGAAAACCCGGTCATTACTGTTAGTAACTCGATGAATAGCAAAACTGCTACAGTAACTGCTAACTTTACGGCAGCAACTGGCGGATTAGTAGCTGCTAAAGCTAGCCCATCCAGTGTTAACTCAGTCGTTGGTGGCTCACAAAATATTACCATCACTGCTCAAGATGCGTACGGAAATCCGATTGCTAACCAAACCATATACATGGGAACAGGCGTAGCAGGTTTGTGGATTACTCAAGTTAATGGTACCGCTATTACTAGTAGTGTTAACATGGGTACTACGAATTCGACCTCGATGCAGACGGTTCAGACTCCTATTCCACTCTTTGTACCTACGACTCTTCCTGCCTACAATAGTGCAGCAGTTACAGGAGTAACAGCTTACAACCTGCAAAGTAACCCTGTTGTGGCATTGACAACAGGTGTTGATG
>OMOF01000558.1 GCA_900290375.1 Candidatus Desulfosporosinus infrequens | reverse complement strand
AATCCTCGTCCTTGGATAATATGGGAAACCTTAGCGTAATACGCTTGCCGTATACCCGGCGACAGCCCGGTGTAATCACGAAAAAGGCCGTTATAGGGTATCATTACGAAAAGCGCATTCACTTGTTTTTCGTGAAGAAGGTCCAGCATTAGTCGGAGATCATCATATTCTACAGAAGGAGTTAATTCATTAACCCCCTGTTGGGAATTCTTAATACTGGGCCGGACATACTGGGCATAGAGAGCATCCGTGATATTTAGATTGTTATGCATTTCTGGTTGGGCTTCAGACACTGCTTGCTGGGCGAGTTCCTCCCAATTAATGGGCTGGAGCGGTGTAGGAGAAGCGAGTTCTGTAACCAGCCGTCGGTCCAATTCGGAGGTGGAACTTTTAACATTTTTAGCGTCTTGAAGCTGCAGTGAGGCATATTCCAGACGTGCTAAAGGCCACAGAAGCAGGCACTGCATGGTTGATTTCCAGTCGGAGCTTGTATAGGATGCTAAATATTTTTTAAGAAGGTAGTCCTCATTAACAACTTGAGGAAGGTCCAATATTCGGTGGAGGATCCGGTCTTTGAGCGGACGAGACAAGTCTGGATTAAACAGGACGTCATAGACCTTCAGGGGAGAAGAGTTCATGGCGAGGCGGTCATTAGGGAGTCCATGCAAGTCATCATACCAATCAGGAGAGAAGGTGATGACGATTTTTTTATCTTTCAGATTGACAACTACCTCTCCCAATCATAAACGGGGTAAATTGGGTCGGACGATTGGCAAAGACACGGCTGGGATTAAAATCATGACCCGTTCCCAGTTCGGAAGAGCCGTAGATCGGCAAGACATCTCCTGTTTCCAGAGCCTTGCGTTGGTAAATACTTCCTAATAGAACCTCTTGATCTTTAGGGGAGACCATACCCACAGCCTCAGTCACACCCGGCGTTAGCCAGAAATGGTTGGCAATACTTTGGGTGATTTCTCCTGTATAGAGAATGGTTAGCCAAAATAGGACGAAGGCCAGCAGCAGAGGTTCTAAAAATCGTTCATTTTTCACTATTACTACCCCCATAGGTATGCGCGACATATGGAAACAAATTTACCAGTTTCCAGAAGATCTGTCAACTCGC
>OMOF01000078.1 GCA_900290375.1 Candidatus Desulfosporosinus infrequens | reverse complement strand
TTTCATATGCCTAAGACTTTTCTTAACACTTTTGTGTGAATAAATAATTCCTGATAGAGAAATACAGGGAAAGATGTGGGGACAGTGAGGATAACCGATTATGAGATTGCTTTAAGAATATTGCTTGCTTGCATTTTTGGCGGAATTGTAGGTTTTCAGAGAGAAAAAAATGATAGTCCAGCAGGATTTAGAACGCATATTTTAGTATGTTTGGGTGCCGCTTTAATCATGATTCTATCAATGTATGGTTTTGCTGATTTTACGACAGTCAGTAAAGACCCTGCGCGGCTGGCTTCCCAAGTTGTTTCGGGGATTGGTTTTCTAGGAGCGGGAACCATTTTAAGGGATGGAGTATCTGTTAAAGGATTGACGACAGCCGCTTCGCTTTGGGTTGTTTCAGCTATCGGATTAGCCGCAGGAGCTGGATTTTATTTTTCATCTTTCCTTGTTACTTGTATCGTTTTTCTTACCTTAGAGCGTTCTATAGAACATTACTTTTTCAGAAGTAAACAAATTCTAAAAATAGTTACTGTCAATGGAACCTGTAAAGTCAAAGAAATGAATCGTATTATAGAGTCGCATAAAATAATTGCCCAGAATATCTCCATGACTATGTTAGAAGAGGAGCAAAACAGAACAACCTTTGAGTACACCTTGCGAACTCCCTTTAATCGAATCAATACGGATAAAATTATTCAGGATCTAAATGAAGTTGATGGGGTTTATTCTGTTGAAAAATGTTAGGTAGGGTTGACCAAACGGTAACTCTATATTAAACCTTGACAATGATCATAAAAAGTGTCAAACTAATAAAAATGCTAAAATGACGATGAGAGGAAATAGTACAGTTCCTGTTTCCGTTTTAGAGAGCTGTCGGTTGGTGAAAGACAGTAATGGAATAGGTTTGGAACTCTTCCTTGAGTAGCCGACCGAAATTGTAATAAAGTAGGCTCGGACGGAGCTTCCACCGTTAAAAGGAAGGGGATATCGGAACTTCGATGTTCGAAGTTTGATGCTCGTAGTTCGACTAATAAAGTTATTTTTATATTTAAGTCGAACCTCGCACATCGCACCTCCAACTTCGCTCGGCTCCCGTATCTGCAGAGAAGACGGCTATTTTGCTGTCAACTTGAGTGGTACCGCGAACTAACCCTTCGTCTCAATCAGAGACGAAGGGTTTATTTATATTTAAGGAGGAATTTACAATGCGTAGATTATATGTTTTTGATACCACCCTCAGAGATGGTGAGCAATCCTTGGGGATCACTTTAAACGTTAAAGAAAAACTGGAGATTGGCCATCAGTTAGTAAAGCTCGGTGTCGATATTATTGAAGCTGGTTTTCCGGCTTCTTCACCTGGGGATATGGAATCAGTTCGAACTATTGCCAAAGAAATGAAAGGAGTCATCATTTGCGGATTAACAAGGGCGGTAGTACAGGATATTGATATTTGCGCCGAGGCCTTACGACAGGCCGAATACCCTAGGATCCATACGGGAATTGGGGTTTCTCCAATTCACATGGAAAAGAAATTAAAGCTTACTCCTGATCAAGTTGTGGAGCGGGCAGTTTCTGCAGTCAAGTATGCCAAGAAATTCGTGAGTGATGTAGAGTTTTACGCTGAAGATGCTTTTCGTAGTGATCCGACATTCTTGGTCAGGGTGATTGAGGAAGTCATCCAGGCCGGAGCTACAGTGGTTAATCTCCCTGATACTGTTGGCTATGCTAACCCTTGGGAATATGGAGAGTTAATTAGTTTTGTGATTAATAATGTTAAGAATATTGATAAGGCACTAGTCAGTGTACATTGTCATAATGATTTGGGAATGGCCACTGCAAATTCCCTAGCGGGTATCAAGGCTGGAGCCAGCCAGGTCGAAGGAACGATCAATGGCATCGGGGAGCGGGCAGGTAATACTTCTTTGGAAGAGGTTGTTATGTCAATTTACACTCGGCGTGACGGGTACGGGGTTGAGACCAACGTTAATACCCGTGAGATCTCTGCGACGAGCAGACTTGTTTCTCGAATAACAGGAGTGACAGTCCCTGATCATAAAGCGATTGTCGGGGCCAATGCCTTCGTGCATGCCTCGGGTATTCACCAAGATGGTGTTCTCAAAGACAGAGAAACCTATGAGATAATTCAACCGGAAATTATCGGAGTTCCTCAAAATGTAATTAGTCTGACCGCCAGATCAGGAAGACATGCCCTTCAACATTGTCTGGAGGTATTAGGGTATGAAATTGAAGGTGCACAGCTGGATGATGTTTATCAACGGTTCTTACAATTGGCCGATCACAAGCAAGAAGTGTTTGATCAGGATCTTTATGTTTTGATGGGGGATTCAGGCAATAATGCCAATAATATTTTGCTACAGGACATGTCTATTTCGACAAATGGAGTGGAGATGGCAACAGCTACTGTAACTTTGGAAATCGAGGGAATGATGATCACTGATGCTGCTTGTGGTAACGGTCCAGTCAACGCCCTTTTCAACACGATTGACAGGATAACAGGGAATATTGCCACCTTGGAAGATTACACTCTGAAATCTGTAACTCGAAGCAGCGAGGCGCTGGGAGAGGCCACTGTCAAGTTGCGCTATGATGATGGTCATCTTGTGTTAGGCAAAGGGTTTTCCACAGATATAATTGAAGCAAGTGCTAAAGCCTATCTTAATGCTTTGGCGAAGAGAATTATTCGTACTGATTTGGAAACGGATGCCTAAATGGCCTTGATTTAACAGAACGATGGGTTAGAATAAGTCGTACACCCAAATGTAGGCTGCGAGTAAGTTGGGTATTTTGTCAGGTTACTATCCCTATGTGAAAGGAAGTGAAAATCCTGGTTTTACCAGGAGAAAAAATGGCTAAATCTATTGTGTATTTTGCAAGTGCTCGCGCAAAGTATTTTGACTATGATTATGGGTTTCTTGGCAAATTTGAGGAAATTCTCAACCTCATAAATCTGAATAATTTTGTAGCAAAAGGTGATTACATCCCCATAAAGATGCACCTTGGATCGCAGGGCGCTTATAGAGTAGTTCGCCCGGCATTTATTCGAAAACTAGTGGATTCGCTAAAGAATGTTGGTGGAGAACCATTTGTAACCGATACGGTGCGTATACCGGGCCTGGAATATTTGCGCGTGGCCAGTGCTAATGGAATTAACGAACTTTCAACAGGAGTACCCGTAATCATGGCTGATGGAGTCTTCGGACGAGACTCGGTGATGAGGCCCTGCGGTCCGATCCTCGGGGAGATTGGCATAGCCTCTGCAATTCACGATGCTCCAGCAATGATCGTTTTATCACATTGTAAGGGTCACATTGCCAGCGGTTACGGAGGGGCTGTTAAAAATCTAGGGATGGGTGGAATTGCCTTTAAGGACCGGAATGGGATTCATCAGCGGGGTCGGATGCATTTTCTGCAAAACGCCGAGCTAAGCTGGACGGCGGAAAAATGTAGTCATTGTTTACAATGTGTGGGCGCCTGTCCTCATGAAAGCATCACCTTTGATCAGAACGAATGGTTAGTGATTGATCAGCAAAAATGTGCTCGTTGTGGTCGTTGTGCTAGAGTTTGTACAGAAGGAGCCCTTGTCTTGCCGCAAAATGCGGAACTTTTTCAAAAAGTTTTGGCAGAAGCTGCGGCAGCAGTATTAGACACTTTTCCCAAAGGGAAGGTTCTCTATATTAACTTTGTAACTGAGGTACAGCCGGAATGCGATTGCATGCCGATGGCTGACGCCCCATTGATTCCAGATATCGGGGTGCTGGTGTCAGACGACATTGTGGCCATAGAAAAAGCTACGCTGGATCTAATTGGTCAAGCTCAGATTATTCGTGATTCTAAAGCGGGGGATAAGGGATTGACATCAGCTGAAAATATTTTTCGGAAAATCCATGGCAAAGATCCTTATCTACAAGTTCGGGCTATTGCCGAATTTGGTTTAGGTTCTGAAGATTATGAAATCGTCGAAGTGCTCTGTAAACCTAAACCGGACGGCAGCATTGAGCCACGCAACCCATTCGGTCATTGATCCAAGCGACGAGAAGCCTTTATATTCAGCTTTAGCCGAACATAAACTGTAAGACAAAAACCTTGCATTTCTATCTTTGTTGAAGGAGAAGTGCAAGGTTAAATTTATTAAAAATATTAATGTATGATTCTTCAAAATAATCTGTTAACTATGGAAGGAAAAACGCAATGTTCGGCGAAAAGGACAATGAATGAGTATAAATATTTTACATACTAAGTGAATAATTGCGCAAATGGAGAGCGCTATTTCATAGATCAACAAAACTGCGAAGGGAGATGTATCATCATGGAACAACACTTTCTTGTGTTCAAAGATGTGGCAGAAACCAAAAATATTACGTTATCAGCCAAGAAACTTCATATGAGTCAACCCAGTATTAGTTTGCAGATTCAGAATCTGGAAAACCAATACGGTGCCCGTTTTTTTGATCGCACCAATAAAGGGGTTACGTTGACTAAAGAAGGTCAAATTTTTTATGCACATATTCGGAGTGTCTTGGATCTTCTTGCGAATGCTAAAGAACAGATCAGCGCCCTAGCAAAAGATCAAAGAGGACTGATCTACCTAGGTGCAACTTTAACCATCGGAGAATATATTTTGCCCAACATTTTAGCTTTTTTGTACAAGACCCATCCGGACGTGGACTTCAAAGTCAAGATTGCTAATACAGAGTCGATTTCTCAGGATGTTTTGGAGAAAAAGATTCATATTGGCTTAATTGAAGGGCCTGTCCCCCGGCATAAAGACCTAAATGTGGAGAGTTTCTGGGAAGATGAGTTGGTAGTCGTAGTTCCCTATTTTCATCCTTGGGCGTCAAGAATCAGTATTAGCTTAGCAGAACTTCCCCATGAACGTCTGGTGACCCGAGAGGACGGTTCTGGAACTCGCAGGGTGATGGAAATGGCACTCAAAGAGAGAGGACTGGATCCAGACCAATTGAATGTAACGATGGAACTGGGAAGTACTCAGGCGATCAAACAACTAGTCTCGGCAGGACTTGGAATTACCATCATTTCTTCTTTGACCGTCAGTCAGGTAGCCGATCGGAAAATATTTAAGACATTAAAAATTCAAGATGCCCCCATTTATCGACCTCTCAGTATTCTCACTAATGCTCGAACTATCCAGACTAAGGACGAGCTCATTTTAATCGACTTACTTCATGATCACAGGTTGCTAACGAATGTTTTAAGTAAGGATTATAATGAATTAGAGAATATAGAATAAAGCGCAACTCATCGAGGCTACGCTGGGTACAGTCAAAAAAATTTAGTCACACTAAGAAATCATTGCAATGTTTTAATATAGGTAATATAATATGGACAAGAATCAAGTGATTAGAGCAACGAAGCTTTCTAGAGATTTTAATCTTTGGGAAGCTTTCTTTAATAATTTCCGATTTAAACATACAAACTAGTCACTAGAGTGCTGTTAATTTCTGAAGATCTAGAGGAACTGGCAAGTATTTGTGATCGTATAGCAGTGCTTTACGAAGGGAAGATTATGAAGATCATGCTGGTTGAGGAAGCGGATGAACGTGTTTTGGGACTATTAATGGCTGGTATTGTCGAATAAGTTGCTGTTTAGTTCATCTGGAGCTTGACAGGAAACGTTTTCCTGGGGTACCATTTGAGAAAATCGCCTTGTCTATAATTATTATGTCCCCATAGGGAATCAACGGGATTTAAAAACGGCAAGGCAGTTTAAGTTTAGTGAATATTGGACTGTCAAGTCAGAAAGAAGGGATAAAAAACAAAATCTGTGGGAATTTCTAAACAAAAATATAGATGGAGGAGAGAATATGAAAAAAATTAATAAAATTGGTATTTTGACGTTAGTCCTTTCTATGATTCTGATGGTGTTACTCAGTGGGTGCTCCCAAGCAAGTAAACCGTCCACGAACGACCAAGCCAGCAAGCCGTCTACGGAAGAGAAAATCAAGGTCGCCTTTGTTTATGTCGGGCCAGTGGGTGACTTCGGCTATACTTACGCCCAGGATCAGGGCAGAAAATATCTCGAAGCTAATATGAAGAACGTCGAAACAACTTATGTTGAAAACATTCCGGAGACAGCAGACGCTGAACGTACTTTTACGGATCTTGCCCAAAAGGGTTACAATATCATTATTGGTACCAGCTACGGCTATATGGACTACATGGTCAATGTGTCCAAGAAATTCCCGAAGGTTGTTTTTGAACATTGTAGTGGTTACAAAACCACCGACAATTTAGGAACCTATTTCAATCGCGACTATCAAGCCCGGTTTCTGACCGGTATGGTGGCAGGCAAATATACCAAGAGCAATGTTCTCGGATTCCTTGCGCCGTTTGGTACGCCTGAAGTCATCCGCAATATTGATGCGTTTACTCTTGGCGCCCAGTCGGTTAATCCTAAAGTCCAAGTTAAGGTTGTTTGGACAAATTCCTGGAACGATCCAGCGACGGAGAAAACGGCTGCCAACAGTCTGATCGACGCAGGTGCAGACGTTCTGGCGATGCATGTTGACTCGCCGACGTTTGCTCAGACAGCACAAGATAGAGGTGTGTTGGCCATTGGGCACGATTCAGATATGTCAAAATTCGCACCGAACTCTATCCTTGTTGGAGATGTATCCAACTGGGGTCCGTATTTTGTGCAAGTAGTCAAGGAAGTTATGAACAAAACTTGGAAGCCTACCCAATACTTTGGCGGCATCAAAGATGGTGGAATCATTGACATAACGCCTTTCAGCGCCAAAGTTGATAAAGACTTCCAAGCTACTGTAAATGCCAAAAAACAGGATATTATGGATGGTAAATTTGATCCTTTCTCGGGCCCGATCTCTGATCAAAGTGGCACAATTAAGGTCAAAGACGGCGATAAAGCAACAGATGACATGCTCCTTTCCATCAATTGGTTTGTCAAAGGTGTACAGGGGACAATTCCTAAATCCTAACCGATCTACAAGACCAGGGGACATACCTATACCTAAAGGGATGTCCCCATTGAAAAATAGAAGAATGATGCACCCGCAAACCGGCGAGACTCTCGCCGGTTTGTGGTAATGTTTGAAAGGGTGAGGTCAATGGGAAATACACCCATGGTGGAAATGCGAAAAATCGTAAAAGAATTTCCAGGCATCCTAGCCAATGATCAGGTTTCGTTTGACGTTAACTCTGGCGAAATTCACGCTCTACTGGGCGAAAACGGGGCGGGTAAAAGCACGTTGATGAGCGTGTTGACAGGACTCTATCGACCCGACGGTGGTGACATCTACATTGAAGGTAAAAAAACTGATTTTTTGTCGCCGAAGGATGCTGTCAACTGCGGCATCGGTATGGTGCATCAGCATTTTAAACTTGTTCAGCCTTTTACGGTGGCGGAAAACGTCATGCTTAGTATTAAGGGGCTGAAACAGATCTATAACCTCAACGAGATTGAGCAGCAAATAATCAAGCAATCGGAAGCCTTCGGACTTTCCATTGATCCCAAGGCGAAAATCTGGCAACTCTCGGTTGGAGAGCAGCAGAGGGTGGAAATCATCAAATTACTACTGCTTGGTGCCAAGGTTTTGATACTCGATGAACCGACCGCTGTCCTAACCCCTCAGGAAGCAAATGCCCTTTTTAAGACACTTTTAAAAATGGTAAAAAACGGTAAGTCAGTGATCCTTATTTCTCACAAAATGAATGAGGTTTTGGAAAATACAGATCGTATAACTGTTCTGCGGGACGGTAAATCCATAGGGACTGTTGATACCAAAACTACGAATGAAAAAGAGCTCGCTAAAATGATGGTGGGCAGAAATATCAATGGCCAGTCGGAAAAGAAATCCTATCGAAAAAAAGAGAAAATTTTCTCTTTAGATAATGCCTCGGCTTTGGGCGACAGTGGTCTGCTGAAATTGAAAAATATTTCAATTGATATATATGACGGTGAAATACTTGGAGTTGCGGGCGTTGACGGAAACGGACAGAAGGAGCTCGCAGAAGCAGTGGCGGGCCTGCGTTCACTCAAGACGGGAGGTATTTCCTTTTACGGAAAGGACTGCACAAAATCCGGTCGTAAAAAGCGAATTAATCTCGGTATCAGCTATGTGCCGGAGGATCGCATGACAACCGGGCTGGCGCCGGACCTTAACGCGTATGAAAATATGGCGCTTATAAATTATCGTAAATATCGTGGTTTCTTTATTCGTTGGGATAAAGTTAGAAATGACACTGATCGATTGATACAAAAATTTGATGTCAGGTTAGCGAGTAAGTCTAACCCTGTTAAAATGATGTCTGGTGGAAACATCCAGAAATTGCTGCTGGCGCGGGAAATAGATTCGGATCCTAAGCTGATTATTGCGGTATATCCGATGCGCGGACTTGATATCGGGGCGACCGATTATGTCAAACGACTGCTCATCGAGCAGAGTGAAAAGGGCAAGGCAGTACTCCTTATTTCAGAGGATCTGGAGGACCTTCTTTCCATGACGGATCGCATCATAGTAATGCACGGGGGCGAAATCATGGGCGTTGTCAATCCGAGTGAAACGTCACGTGAAGAAATCGGCCTGATGATGGCCGGCAAAAGAAAGGTAGATCTTCGTGAAGCATAAACAATTGGGAAGTTGGGAGATTAAAAAAACAAATACCAGCTCTGCCCTGAAGAAGTTCGGCATCTCCGTGACCTCCATTGTGCTGGGTCTACTTTTTGCGGGACTTTTTGTGCTCATTACCGGAAAGGACCCGTTGCAGCTTTACAGTGAGATTTTTCAATCCTCCGTTGGCTCAATTTATGGCCTCAGCGAAACGCTTGTAGAAATGATTCCTCTAGCCTTTTGCTCGCTTGGGGTTTCGCTGGCTTTCCGCATGCAATTATGGAACATCGGCGCGGAAGGCCAATTTTGCATGGGAGCTTTTGGTGCAACCTATTTCGCCTTGTTTTTTTCGGACCTGCCAAAACTCATTATGTTGCCACTTATGCTGCTGGCAGGCTTTATTTGCGGTGGACTTTGGGCCTTGATTCCGGCTATTCCGAAGGCGTTCTGGAATGTCAACGAAACGATCAGTTCTCTCTTGCTGAACTATGTGGCCTATTTTTGGATGGCCTATCTTGTTTATGGTCCTTGGAAAGATCCTAAGGGAAATAATTTTCCTCTCACAAAACCATTTCCAGACAGCGCGACGATCCCTGTTTTTGGTAACACTCGTATCAGTTACGCTATTTTTCTCGTGGTGATTATTGCGGTAGCGATGTTCTTCCTGATCAAATATTCCAAGTGGGGATATGAGATCTCCGTCAGCGGCTCCAGCCGCAAGGCGGCCGATTATGCTGGCATGAGTTATGTGAAAAATGTCTTGATGGTCATGTTTTTAAGTGGGTCCATATCGGGAATCGCTGGAATGGCTGAGGTTTCAGGCGTGCTTCACCGCTTGCAGCAGACGATTTCTCCCGGCTATGGCTACACTGCCATACTCATTGCCCTACTTGCACGGTTGAATCCCTTTAGTATCCTGCTCGTATCCTTTCTGATGGGCGGGCTGCTGGTGGGGGGGTTTAGTTTACAAACTTCCGGTTTTCCGTCGAGTATGGTGTCTATGTTTCAAGGCTCAATTCTGTTCTTCGTACTGGCTGGAGAAGTTTTTAATAATTACCGTTTGGTAAGAAAGAAGGCATGACGGTATGGATTTAAACTATATCATCGCCATCCTTGCTGCTGGAGTCGTGGCAGGCACGCCGATTTTATATGCTTCGCTTGGTGAAGTTATTGTCGAGCGAGCCGGTATCCTAAATCTGGGCGTTGAAGGCATGATGCTCGTGGGCGCTGTTAGCGCTTTTTACGTGGGCACCTTTGCGCAAAACAAATGGTTGGGCCTGTTAGTTGCCTTGGTCGCGGGCGGACTTATGGCGCTCATTCATGCGGTTATCACCATTGGCTTCCGTGCTAGTCAAGTGGCTAGCGGTTTGGCCTTGACTATTTTTGGTACGGGCCTGTCCGCCTACCTTGGACGTGGCTTGGTGGGAATTCCACCCACTTCGACTTTTAAGGCAGTTGCCATCCCGGTTCTCTCTCGAATTCCGATAATCGGTAAAATCTTTTTTGATCAGGATATTATGGTTTATCTCAGCGTGGTTTTGGTTGCCATACTGTGGTTTGTCTTTTATAAAACAAAGGCGGGGCTTCTTCTCAGGGCAGCGGGTGAAAATCCATCGGCCGTAGACGCTCTGGGACATAATATCTTTTTCGTCCGGTATGCCGCTGTTATTATCGGAGGTATGTTCGCAGGCGCGGGTGGTGCTTATCTGTCCCTAGCCTATTCCCCCTCTTGGATTGAAAACATGTCGGCTGGCCGCGGCTGGATTGCGGTCGCACTCGTCATCTTCGCCGTCTGGGATCCGCGCCGTGCCCTATTAGGTGCGTGGCTGTTTGGTATCATTGCTTCCTTGGGTCTGCATCTTCAAGCCCTCGGCGTAATGATACCATCCAATTTCTTGCAAATGTTGCCTTATATTTTTACGTTTGTTGTTTTGGTTATCACGACACGAGAAACAAAAAATAGGCGTTCGGGAACACCGGCCGCGCTTGGAATACCATATTCGCGTGAGGAACGGTGATAGACCATTTTGGGGGCCATACAGAGGCTGAGTAAAGGAGTGTGGATAGTGCGAACCTTCGAAGAAATCAAGTCCGTGCTTGAAGCTGGGTTAAGTATCATCGATTGTGACTTAAAGTTGGAAAATGTTAAGCTGGTTAATGTTTACTCATCCCAGATCTACCCCAGTAATATCTACATTAAAGGGAAACGGATTGTCTCCATTGATCCAAAGGCTGAATTAAATGCTAAAACGATCCTAGATTGTGGTGGAATGTATGCTGTGCCAGGTTTTATCGATGGGCATATGCACTTTGAAACGACCCTTCTTGCACCCGAGGCCTTGGCGGATGTCCTTGTACCACACGGTACGACGACGATTATGGCTGATCTCATGGAAATCGCCAACGTAGCAGGGATTGACGGTGTAAAAGTATTGGTCGATTCCATTGCGGATCTCCCTTACCGAACCTTTATTCAGGTCTCTTCCAGAGTACCCACCGCGCCGGGTCTGGAAACTACAGGTGGCATACTTGGCCTTGCTGAAGTAGAAGAAATGTTAGACTGGGCAGAAAGTATCAGTTTGGGTGAATTAGATCCCTCCAAGGTCCTATTTATTAAAGAAGACTATCTCAAAAAAATTGCTGGTGCCTTACAACGCCGCAAGATCGTTAATGGCCATGCTATTGGTCGTTCTGGACAAGACCTAAACGTTTATGCCAGTGCAGGAATGTCTGACGACCATGAGTGTGTTACTTATGAACATCTTCTCGAAAGAGTGCAATTAGGAATGACCGTGATGCTTCGAGAGGGTAGTACAGAACGAAATGTCGAGGAACTTATTAAAGGGGTTATCAAGCACGGTTTGAGCCATGAACATTTAATTTTTTGTACGGATGACAAACATGCCATCGATATCCGTGAAGAAGGTCACATTAATTATAACGTGAATAAGGCGATTTCGTTAGGAATGCCGTCTATTCAAGCCATCCAAATGGCCACCTTGAATTCCGCGAGGCATTTTCGTTTAGAAGACGAGATAGGGAGTATTACCCCGGGCAGGTTGGCCGATATTTTGCTTGTCAAAGACTTAACCGACATAACTCCGGTCAAAGTTATTTATGAGGGGAAGGTGGTTGCTGACAACGGTCGTCTCGTCGTGGTAAGCAAACACAGGAATTACCCTGCTTGGATCAAAGAGACCATTAAACTTAAATCCCCTGTCAATGCTAATTCATTTATTTTACCAACTCAACGTCAGGGGACAACAACACGTGTGAATGTGATACGGATTTATGATGATCAAATTATTAACGAGTGGGACGAAGAAGAATTAACAATAGTAAACGGACAAATCCTCAGTAACCTAGAAGAGGATATTCTTAAACTAGCTATTGTTGAGCGTTATGGTAAGACAGGAGGAGTAGGGATTGGTTTTGTGAAGGGATTTCGCCTGAAAGAAGGAGCCTTAGCTACCTCCATGTCTCACGACCATCATAATATCGTCTGCGTCGGAACTAATGATGAAGATATGGCTTGTGCAGCAAATGCGATCCACAAGCTGCAGGGCGGTATGGTTGTTGTTAAAAAAGGGCAAGTCATAGGGAAAATGGAACTTCCGATCGGTGGTTTAATGAGTGAGAAACCAGCTGGTATAGTGCTTAAGGAGTTGGAAGAAGTTAATGCGTCGGCTCGTCAGTTGGGATGCCACCTGCCATCCCCGTTTATGACGCTCTGCTTTATTTCCTTACCTACAGTTCCGAAGCTGGGACTGACCGACTTGGGGCTAGTCGATGTGCATAATCACAAGTTGATTGACGTAGAAGTAAAGCCGGGTAGCTAAGATGATAATGAACTATTAGCCAGGAAAGAGTGGTAATGATGCTGGGTGAAAAAATTCGCGCTAAAAGAATGGAGAAACAACTAACTCTAAAGGATTTAGCGGAAAAGACAGGGGTGACGCAAGGCTTTTTAAGCCAAGTAGAGCGGGATCTGACTGATCCCTCTATCACATCTCTAAGGAGGATTGCCCATGCCCTCGATGTGCCCATATTTTACTTTCTGATGGATGAAGCCAAATCAAGCCCAGTCGTGAGAAAAAATGAGCGCCAGGTTCTGAAATTTCCTGACTCCCATCTTACGTTTGAATTGTTGTCTCCAGATTTAAACAGAAGTATAGAGATGATGATGGCACGGTTAGAACCGGGAGCAGTAACTTGTGAAGAACCGTTGACTCATCCTGGAGAGGAAAATATCTTGGTTATTCAGGGACAAATGAAAATTCAAGTCGGGGAAGACATACATATCTTAACAGCAGGAGATAGTATTTATTATTTCTCCAGTATTCCCCATAAAATTTGGAGCATGGGCCAAGAGGATTTGGTCTTCATTTCGGCGATAACCCCGCCTGC
>OMOF01000105.1 GCA_900290375.1 Candidatus Desulfosporosinus infrequens | reverse complement strand
TTCGGAAAAGTTTAATGATATGCTCGGTGATCGCAATATCGAACAGCTTGCCAAGATTTTGGAACCCTTGGCGGATTTGGAACGCGAAACCCGTCTTTCCGGTGAAGACAGCCTAGCTGAACTGACTGCTAGACAAAATGAACGGGTGGAGACTCGACAGCAACTGGAGGTTGCTGAACAGAGTCTTCTTTGCACCCGGAAATTCCCAGCGCTGTCGGTTCTGGAGAAAAAGATAGAAGCAGTTAAACGCCAGTGGATAGCCTTTGAAGTTTTACACGGTGCATTGGATGGTGCTCAGGCTTTGTTGGAAAATTCCTGGCAGGAATGGAAAACCAAGTACGGAAAGGATCTGAAATTAGAAAAGCAGTGGATTCTATCTCAGATGTCAACCTCATCGGTCAAGGGAACGCTCGGCATTAATGGGACAGAAAGAAAAAAAGATTATTTTGCCAATCGTATGGCTATCGCCCAGTTAGCCATACGCGATAACAGCGAGGTACCATTGCTCTTCTCAGTTGGTGAAGAGAATGAGGGACAAAGTTTTTGGGAAGAAGTTTTAGGGTATCTTCGTAAACTTTCACTTTCTAGGCAGGTGGTTTTCACCACCGCGGATGCCAAACTGTGGCAAAAACTAGTTGCTGATGGCTGGTCAAGGCTGCTGATTTAGGTCCCTTTGGCGAGGCCTCACACATCTGCCTAAAACTTGCAGTTTTGCAAATTGTTCAAGAGTTCGTTGTGAATTCGAACTAGAAATTGTATATCTTCATCTGGAAGGTTTTCTAATGCTAAGCTCATCGCCCTATAGGACAAGGCATTTTGACAAGATTTTTTTGATAATTCTTGACCAGCAGGTGTTAATTTTAAACGAATTGCTCTTCGGTCTTCTTCAGAGGTTTTCCGCTCTACGAGATCTAAATGAACAAGATCTTCGACGCTTATGCTCACCGTACTTTTCAAGAGCTGTAATTTTTCTGTTATTTCTTTAAGAGTTATGTCTGGAGAGGAATAAATGGTATTTAAAATTCCCATTTGTTGTATGGTTAGCCCCAGACTAGTGGCATTCTGTTTGGTAAATTTGGTGAGGGTTCTAGTGATTGTCACGAAAGATTGTACAAGAGCTGCCGCTTGTTTAACATGGTGATCGTTATAATCCATTATTGGAGACCTCCCAGTAAATTAAATTGGTTAACATATATAACAGTTTAATTATTGAACTATTATAACTAATTAAAGAAATGCTGTCAATGGAAAGGAAAGATTCATGGTTTTGTACAACATCAATAAATCCGTAAATACAACAAACCAAGAACTCATCGTTATAATCCAAGCGGAGGGCACGTTTGAACTTGACTGGCAGATAACAATAGAACCGCTGGATATAAGCCAAATTCTTTTCCAGAATGAAGTAAACAAACGTTTTTTGGAAAATACTCAGGAAGCCTTGATCTTTTTAGGCTTCTCGGATAGAACGGTAGCCATATCCGAATCTCTTCATTATCTCAGACTGATAGCCACCACCTTGATTAAGAAGCTATCCCTGAATCCGGATATAGAAGCGTTGCGTGAGAAAATTGTGGTTGAAATTGAAGCGGAAGAAATTGATCTGTTCTTGCAAAATGCGCCATATTTAAAGGGCACCGAACATTTGAATCAAGCTTGGATTATTAAAGTATGGGAAACGTTGAATCAGGCATTTTGCAACCTGATTCAGACCTACCAAGGTAGCGTCGGAGAACTTTTTGCTGCTTTTAATCCGAATCTCCATCTCGTAGGGCGTGTTTTCTTTCATTTGGTGGAGAGTAAAAAGGAGGAATATCCGTTTGCATTTTTGGCAACCTATTCTGCGGATGTTTCAACTGATGGAAAATCAAAGCATCTTCCACTTAAAAACGCCATTGCTGAATATGGAGAAAATAGCAAAAAACTGCTGGATCTACTTTCAACTGTGAACAAAGCCACAGAAAATAGTGCGTTCATTTCCGAACTTGTTGAATCGGGTGAAATATTTCATCCACTTAGTTTGGCAGCTGAGGAAGCCTATACCTTTCTCAAGGAAATACCAGTTTACGAGGAAGCAGGTATTTTATGTCGCATGCCCAATTGGTGGAAAAGTAAGGCCACTTCCCTGAAAATGTCCGTCAGCGTTGGCGAGAAAACACCATCTCGTTTAAATTTTGAGGCACTCGTGGATTTTAAGGCTGAATTTTTTTTGGGTGGAGAGGCCATGAGTGTCAGCGAATTGAAGAAGCTGCTTTCAGAAGCAGAAGGACTTGTTTTAATCAAAGGGAAATGGGTAGAGGTCAATCGCGAGAAGCTGAAGGAAACGCTGAAGGCCTATGAACAAGCCCAGAAACTAATGGACAAGACCGAGCTCAGTATGATGGAAGCCATGCGCTTTCAATTGAATGCACAAAAAATCTTGAAGATTCCGGAAGAGGCCTGTGAACTCGAAGTGACAAATGGAGCATGGCTCAAAACAGTTGTCAGTCAGTTAACCCATCCAGAAACTATTGCAACGGTTGAGTGTGGTGATGCTTTTCAGGCTAGTTTGCGTACCTATCAGGAGCGGGGCTTAAACTGGCTCCATTTTATGAAAACTTTAGGGTTGGGTGCCTGTCTGGCTGACGACATGGGTTTGGGCAAAACCGTCCAAGTGATTGCTCTGCTGAATTATCTGCGCACCAAGACGCAGGAAAAAGCTTTGCTGATTGTGCCGGCTTCCCTGATCAGTAATTGGATGAGCGAAATTGCCAAATTTGCGCCTTCCTTAAAATATTATGTAATCCATCCCTCTGAAAATAGAAATTTGGACAAACAGGATAGCGGGTGTGTGGAGGAATATGATCTATTTATCACGACCTATGGCATGCTCCTAAAATACGATTGGCTAAAAAATGTCACTTGGGATTCCTTAATTTTGGATGAAGCTCAAGCTATTAAGAATCCAGGCACGAAGCAAACCAAGGTTGTGAAACAATTAAAAGCTTCCTATAAGGTGGCCATGACGGGTACACCCATCGAAAATCGCCTCTCAGATTTATGGTCCTTATTCGACTTTTTAAATAAGGGACTCTTAGGAACGGCCAAGGAATTTACCGATTTCACAAGAAAACTCCCAGATAGTCCTGAAGGTTACGCCAGATTGAAGCGAGTTGTTAGTCCCTTTATTCTAAGGCGATTGAAGACTGATAAAAATGTTATTTCCGATTTGCCTGAGAAAATTGAAATGAAAACGTATGCAACCCTTACCAAAAAACAGGTGGTCCTTTATAATAAGCTTGTCAGTGATCTAAAGTTCAAACTGGTAGCAGCGGATGGTATGGAACGCAAAGGACTTGTCCTGTCCTCGCTTCTGAAACTCAAGCAGATCTGCAATCATCCCGATCAATTTCTCGGTCAGAATGTCTATGCCGAGGAGGAAAGTGGGAAATATGTCAGACTGCGTGAAATTTGCGAAACCATTGCTGAGAAGCGGGAACGGGTTCTGATCTTTACCCAGTTTAAAGAAATCACTGAGCCGCTGAAGGACTTTCTGGAGACGGTATTTCAACATCAAGGACTGGTCTTGCACGGTGCAACGGCCGTGTCAAAACGAAAGGATCTGGTGGCTAAATTTCAGGGAGCTGATTATGTGCCTTTTATGGTACTCTCCATTAAAGCTGGAGGTATCGGCCTCAACTTGACGTCTGCCAACCATGTTATTCATTTTGACAGGTGGTGGAATCCGGCAGTTGAGAATCAGGCGACTGACAGAGCCTTTAGGATCGGCCAGATGAAGAATGTGATTGTTCATAAGTTTATAACCAAAGGAACAGTCGAGGAAAAAATTGATCAAATGATCGAGGATAAAACTAAGTTGTTGCAAGAAATCATTCCGGATAATCAGGAAAACTGGATTACCGAAATGGATAACAAGCAACTTGTGGAGTTATTTAAGCTTACAAATTAGAGTTGGCGAGGGGTATAATATGGCCTATGATAGCGGTTTTCCGGAATATATTCCTGTTGCGGAAAAAAGAAAGCAGGCTCAGAAAAGCGTTGAGAAATTAAAAAAGAAAAACCCAGATATTTCTCCAGTAATTATTGAAGGAAGCAAGTTAACTAAAACCTGGTGGGGAAAATCCTGGAATAAAAATCTGGAGAGTTATTCGGATTATTCAAATCGCATAGGCAGAGGTCGCAGTTACGTTCGTCACGGGGCGGTGTTGGATCTTAAGATGACTCAAGGTAAGATCACTGGCCTAGTACAGGGGAGCGCTAGCAAACCCTATCAAGTGACGATTGTCATTCAAACGCTGCCTAAGAATATTTGGGAAGCCTTGACGAACGACTGTGCCGGGAAAATTGATTCCCTGCAGGAGCTAATTGACGGTAAGTTTCCCAAAGCACTTGCTGAAATGTTTACAGCCAAAGGCAAAGGTTTGTTCCCTGCCCCCAAAGAGATATCGTTAAAATGTAGCTGTCCAGACTATGCTACGATGTGTAAACACGTGGCTGCTGTTCTATATGGGGTTGGAGCTCGACTGGACGATGATCCCAGCTTGTTTTTTGCACTTCGAGATGTCAAGATTGAAGACCTTATTTCAGAAACGATCAGCAAGAAGGCTCAGACGCTCCTGGAAAAATCAAGAGTAAAAAGCCGCAGGGTTATCGAAGATTCTGATATTTCAGGCATGTTTGGGATTGAGCTGGAAACCGAAGTGAACAAGCAATTGAAAGGATCGGTTACGAAAAAGGTTGCTGGCAAGAAAAAATCAGCAAAAACGAGCGATTGACTATTATAGAGTCCAGTCCAGTATAAGACCACTGGCAAAGGGCTCTTTTATTGTGAAGATGAAGTCTCATGTATCAGAAGCAGAAATCTATAATGACTTGAGTGGAATGAATCTATAATTGATGGTTAGCTCTGAACAAGTAGAATTTTTCTTCTACTGCTTCGACGCATAGAATGTTCTAAGTATTTTTGTGTTCATACGCACAATTCTTTTAAAAATTAGGACTCCTCAGTTTTGAGGAGTCCTAATTGCTTACTTCACGTGGTCACAATTTTTCCAACGATGAAGTCCTACTAACTCAGTAGCCACGTCTTCAATTTTCAATTTGAACTCAGTTATGCTTTGTTGTGTTTTTATCTTGCGAAGATCCCTTTGATGCGTTTTGCTGATTTGAATATTTGTCACCCCGTTGATTACCGTTACTATATCGCTGATTTAATAATCCGTTGTCCCATTGATTATCGTTACTAACGATAATCCTTTCACCAGGATAGACTTGATAAGGATCGCTAATTTGAGGATTTAAATACATCAAATTACTAACCGTTGTGTCATACTGGATAGCAATATCGTACAGAGAATCATTAGGTTCAGCGATAATATATTCATTGGAATCTTGGTAGGTCTCTTTTAAAGAAGAAAAATTTCTATCCGGGTGGTTAGCAACCAAGCCATGGTAATCTTTCGCTGTATCGTTACCTACAGGATGATTGGTCTGTTTATAGCCAGCGTTTCCAACAGTGACGGCAGATCCAACTTTATCTGAGCTGCTAGATCGTGCAGCTGTTACCCCAGTGTCTGCAAAGGCATTTAACGGAGTCATGGTCATTACTACTCCTACGATAGCTAAACTAGCTAAAGCTTTGTTTATTTTGTTCTTATTCATGATTTGGAAATCCCCTCTCTACTTTAAGTTTTTTTGTATATTCTGTTTTTGTTCTTCAAACTTAAACTTATTACTTTAGTTATATAACAAACATCACTACCTCCCAACCTTTTCGACAGAAAATTAAAGCTTTTTGAGTGTTGTTTAGTTTTAGCCCTTGGATTAAAACTAAATTTAATGGAAATAATTATGATCTGAAGGAAAATTAAGGTTTTACTATTACTTTTCTCGGAACAACAGTTAGATTAAATACTAAACTATCAATTAATCATCATCTGTTGTCTTTATAATAGTAAACAATTGTTAGGGTTCCGTGACTTTCATGTGGAGAATATGTGAATGGTAAAAATAGGAATAGATAAGAAAACTGTGTAATCAGCCATTCCATGAGCCAAGGGTCGCCTGAGTAACTTCTGTCTCCCTGTTAGAAGTGCCTTTATGGCTTACCCTTTTTCCTTGGGTCCCTTCCTAATTGCCCCGCGAAGTGAAAGAGAAAGTGGCCTCACGCAAAAATAAACGAGACTGAAAGCAATTGCTTTCAGTCTCGTTTATTCGTTCGAATATCTAAGGTTAGGCTGGAAAAAGTGAGGTAATAATAGACTACTTCTAAGTCTTAGGAAGCTAGAATAGCAGTTTCTTGCGCTTGAGTAATGGTGCCCGCTGTTACGAGGCTATTGTCTTTGTTTTTTTCATTTTTAATAACCTCTTTCTAATTTAAAATAACTCAGACTGATATGTTGAATCTTAATTGCGTGGGATCACAGTTAGATTAACAGCTAATCGCTAGCGGGTAATCATCAACTGTTGTCCTTATATTATTCTAAATTTGTCACCATTCCGTGACCCTAGTATGGAGATCTGTGACTTTCGTGTGGAGAATATGTTAAGGCTTATAATGGAAAATATGAGAAGCAAAAAAAGCTCCCACCGTTGCCGATGAGAGCCGAAGGAGTAAGACGAGAAGGTTTCTTGGGGGGCCGTTCTGCCCACGGTGGATTACCGAAACTTACCAATATGAATATTGTCGGAACGCTTCGGCAATCCCCAAAATGTTATGATTTTTTATTCAAATTCTAGGAATTAGAGAAGGTTGCTGTAACGAAGGGTTAAACGATCTTAAAAAGATCCGCTGGAGACAATCTGAAAATTATGATTGATATTTCCGAAGGATTGGGCTATAATTAGAACATAAGTTCTATTATTGATCAAATGTATGTACTGTGAAATCCGGATATAAAAGACAAATGTGCTGAAATAACTCATTCATGTCCGGATCTGTACAGAACGAAAAAATTACGCATCCGGATATGGGTCATGCGAGCAGGGCTGAAACAGTGTAAATGTGATGGCGGGAGGTAGCAATTATGAGAAATATATCTGTGATCTGTTATTTGTTTTCTTTATTATCTTTTGGCAGGGGGTATTTGAAGATGATGGTCTTTGAGAACGCAATTACGAACCATATAAATACTTATGACTATACTGGTGATTTGTCTCTAGCAATGAGCTTTTTTGTTCTGACGATTTTCTTCGCTGTGATCGGATTTGCAATTTATTCGGTAGCCAACAATGCGAAAGCGCAAGCTATGACAAGGGCGGAAAGTGGGAATTATGAAACTCGTCATTATGTGCTAGAGGCTAGTATTGGCTCGGTAAACTTATCGACTTGCGAGAATAATGATAAAAAAATTGCGAGGTGCTATTGATATTGATAAAAGTTTGGGACACTTAGCCAGTTTTAGGCAAGTGTCTATGTTTGCTCTTGGTGCAATGCATCGTATCGCGAGGATGTCATTGAATCCAAACATGATTTTGAAAATTTGACAACGGCCTATGTGAATCGCGCCCAACGTGAGCCCATCGAAAAGGTCCTCAATCAAATTATTACTGCGCCCTAGCTTCAACCGCTCAACCAAGCTGAGATCCTGGCCGTTTTGGAACAGGTCCAGAATTTTCACGGTCGGGCCTACGACTGGACCCCAAAACTAGATGTAAGAGAAGTGTTAAAAGCCTCTGAAAATCGAGGTTACCTGTTAAGAACAAGAATTCGAGCCGCCGTTGAATTATTGGATCAACTGTACCAATATGGGCAGGCAGGGGAGAACCGTATTAATGAACTTGGAGAACCACAGTACCAGGAAGAGGAACTAACTGCCCTGGACGAATGTATTATAGATAAAAATTAAGTTTGGATAGATTACTCTACTAAACATCAATAATATTATTGACATTTTTTATATAATAATATATATTTTTAATTAGTAGAGGAGGTAATGGAACTATTAATGGTGTTAGAAAGATAAACTTATTTTTCTAAACCATCAATAATATTTGTTGATATGTTATTACATTAGGTTACATTACGATAGGAAGGATGAGGTAAGATGCGTATCGCTATTTCAACAGGAGGGCGCGATCTCGAACAATTTGTCGATGATCGGTTCGGGCGTTGTCCGTTTTTTTTATTTTGTGATTCTGAAAACCCTCAGGGTACTGCGGAGTATAAAGATAATCCGGCGTTGTCTGGAACTGGTGGTGCAGGTATTGCTGCGGCAGAATTTATGGCAAACGAAAAAGTGGAGGTTTTAATAACGGGCAGTTTAGGTCCTAATGCTCTGCGAGTGGTCGAGGCAGGGAAGATACCTGCTTACACTGCAAGCGAAAGCATGACACTGATCGAGGCCATTACGGCTTGGAAAGAAGGTCATTTGGCTAAGATCAGTGAAGCTGGTGCAGCACATGCCGGAGAACGTTAAACAAATCGTTCGAAAGGAAGGCTTGTCTAGGGAGGGAATTAAATGAGGTTGGCCGTGCTTAGTGGCAAAGGTGGAACCGGTAAAACGACCGTAGCTGTGAATTTGGCTCTTAGTTGGACACCTCATCGTCAAACGACCTACGTTGACTATGATGTGGAAGAACCGAACGGATTTATATTTTTGCACCCGCAAATCAAAACGACGTCAACGGTTTTTTTACCGTATCCAAAAATTAATGGAGCGTGCACGCTGTGTGGAAAGTGTAGTGCGGCTTGTCAATATCATGCCCTAGCAGTTGTAGGTGGACAAGTATTGGTATTCCCTGAACTGTGTCATGGTTGTGGCACCTGCGGAATCGTTTGTCCCGAAGGGGCTGTGGAGGAAGTGCAGCGACCGCTTGGGCAAATAGATGAGGGAGAACGGGAAGGCTTGCAATGTTTACAAGGCGTCTTAAAAGAAGGAGAATCCCTCGCTGGCCCCGTAATTCGTGAGTTACGTCGCCATGAGAAGGAACAGCCCTCGCTAGTGGAGGAAGTAATCGTGGCCGATTGTCCTCCTGGGAGTTCCTGTAGTGTGATCCACTCTGCCGAAAGAAGCGACCTGGCGCTGTTGGTGACGGAGCCCACACTCTTCGGTCTTCATGATTTAAAGATTGCCGTTCGACTGATGCGGGAAATGGGTTTAGAATTTGCAGTAATTCTGAATAAGGATGATGGTGGCCCTCTGATTCGTGAGTATTGCACCCTTGAGGACATTACCCTTATAGGGAGTATTCCATTTGATTTGGAAATTGCTAAAATATACTCCCGAGGGCTGAACTTAATCCACGAACCTAAATGGGCCGACTTGTTCAAGTCGCTGAGCGAGCGCATAGTCACGGAAGTCAACCAGAGGAGAGCTGGGGTGGATAGAGCATGAAACAGATTGCCATCATTTCAGGCAAAGGCGGAACTGGAAAAACAACTGTTACGGCGGCGTTTGCTGAGCTGGCGGAAGCAATGATTGTCGCAGATTGCGATGTTGAAGCTCCTAATTTACATCTAGTTCTTGACCATAAGGTCAAAAAAGAAACAGAATATGTAGGAAATCAGACGGCTCGTATTGATTATCTGCTTTGTTCTCATTGCCGGCGCTGTGAGGAAGTATGTCGCTACGAGGCTATAACTGAAAAAGTTCAGGTAGGGGAGGGCATACGACCCGATGAGTTCTTTCCGTTTATTGATTCCAAGCGCTGCGAAGGATGCGCTGCCTGTGTCTATGCTTGTCCCACTCAAGCGATTAAGCTTTATCCCGAGGGGACAGGGAAGGTCTTTTTGTCAGAAACTGCTGTAGGGGATTTTGCCCATGCTGAGCTCTACTTAGCCGCGGATGGTTCTGGGAAGTTAGTGGCGGAAGTGCGACGCTTGGCTCGGGATGAGGCACGACGCCAAAACAAGTCAGTGTTGATCGATGGCTCCCCGGGGATTGGGTGTGTGGTGATTTCCACAATTACGGGCTGTCAGCAGGTAATCGTGGTTACTGAACCCTCTCAGTCAGGTAAACATGATTTGGAACGAGTTATAAAATTAACAGGGCATTTCAAGATTCCGACGGACGTCATCATTAATAAATGGGATATCAACCTCGAGGTTTCACAGGAAATCGAAGAGCTATGTTTGAAACTTGGGGTAGCAGTAATTGGTAGGATACCCTTTGACCCAATGGTCCCCCAAGCAATCGCTTTAGGTCACCCCATTACTCGTTATGAATGTCCGGCCGCAGAGGCCTTACGTGTAATCTGGGGTAACTTGCTCCTTGAAAACGAACACTGATAAGAATTAACCTTCAATTATAGAAATATGACCAGAAATTGCTAGGAGCACTATTTTTGGTCATATTTTTTTGTTCGTCTGAGTATTAACTGATAAATTAGATTTCCAAAGAAGATAACTTCAAATTCTCTATCATACCTGAAACATCAATATAATTATTGAAACTATTTAAATAGTAATGTATAATTATTTAATATAGGGGTGGTGATCGAAATTGTACTCAGAAAAAGTGATGGAGCATTTCAAGTGTCCACAGAATGTTGGGAGTATGCAGGAGGCAGATGGCGTAGGAACGGTAGGAGAACCGAATTGTGGAGATTCTTTAACCATATATCTTAAGATACAGGATGGGAAAATCAAAGATATTAGTTTTCTGGTTTTTGGCTGCACTGCTTCGATTGCAACCAGTAGTATGATAACAGTTTTAGCAAAGGGCAAGAGTCTTGAAGAGGCTATTACCATCACCGAACAAGAGGTCATTGATTGCTTGGATGGGTTGCCTGAAAAAAAACAGCATTGTTCCAATCTGGGCGTAAGCGCCTTGCGCAAGGCTATCTATAATTATTTTGAAAAGCAAGGTATCTGTAATTCTCAAATGGGGAATGAGTTTTCTTCAAAATCATACTTTACTGTGAAAACAACAAGAGTTTGAACAACTTTTTATGCCTACAATTGGGCAAAAACTATTAATACGGATCGCACTGGAGAATGGATAAGAAAAAATAGTTTGGATGGGGAAAACAATGTTTGATGATGATCAAGGACTATATACCATAGGCACAGTGTCAGAGTTGCTAGAAGAACATCCCGAGACCCTAAGAGTCTGGGAGCGAAATGAGCTTATACGTCCTGATAGGACAGGGTATCAACGTAAGTATTCAAGCAATGACGTTAAAAGACTCAAGTTTATAAAATATCTTATGCATAAAAAGGGTTTAAACATTGCTGGAGTAAAACATTTGACTGCTATGTATTCTTGCTGGTATCAGCGCAATTGTAAAGGAGGAGCGGGTGCCAACCAAAGCAACCTTGTTTCTGTCAACGAATCTAAAGATTGTTGGAAGATTGAAGGTACTTTTTGTCTTGTAGCTAGTGATAAAGCCGAAATGTGCAATTCCTGTGATATGCTAAGAAACTGTACTGAGTGTACTGAAAAACACTAAAGGACCATTCTTAAATAAAGAAAGATAGAAGAAAGAGAAAAGATGAGAGAAGGAGATGGAGTATTTGATGTCGAAAAAAATTGCAATTCCGACGAACGGCGAGGTCTTAGATGCCCATTTTGGACGAACGGCAGCCTTCACAGTCTTTGAAATCGAAGGCAAGGAAGCGCGTAAGGTAGATATATTGAGCGCTGCAGATCTTGAAACCCAGTATAAAGGGCTCGCTTGTATGTTCAAGAGGAATGGAGTAGAGGTACTCGTCTGTGGCGGGATTGGTGCAGGTATGATCGCAGGCATCACTGCAGGAGGGCTAGGTGTAGTGACAGGGGCCTCAGGACATGTGGTGGATGTGGCAAACTCGTATGCTAACGGCACCCTTGTAAGAAGAGGATCTGCCTGTCAAGAACATGAACACCACGGACCGGGACAGCATTGCGGGTAATTATTAACATAGACCCAAATGAGACATAATATAGGCAATAAATACAAGGGGGGGACAAGATGTGAGCAAGAAAGTATTAATTGTAGGCGGTGTGGCAGGCGGTGCATCCGCAGCTGCAAGACTCAGAAGACTCGATGAAACTGCCGAAATTATTATGTTTGAAAGAGACGAGTATATCTCTTTTGCTAATTGTGGATTACCCTACTACATAGGAGGGACTATCAAGGAACGAGAGGCACTATTAGTTCAAACCCCTGAAAGCATGAAAAGCCGATTTAATATTGATGTACGAATTTACAGTGAAGTTATCGGGCTGGATACCCATAATAAAGTGGCGATCATAAAAAAGAGGGACGGAAGCGTCTATGAAGAAACGTATGATTACGTCGTATTATCCCCTGGGGCGAAAGCAATCAGACCGAATATTGAAGGAATCAACAGTGAGAGAATACTTTCGTTAAGAAATATACAAGACACGGACAGTATTAAAGCTTATGTGGATAAAGATGAGACAAAAAGTGCAGTCGTGATTGGCGGTGGTTTTGTTGGCGTGGAGATGGCTGAGAATTTAAAGCATCGTGGGCTTGACGTTACGATAGTTGAGGCAGCACCCCATGTTATGGCACCGTTTGATTCAGATATTGTGTTAGCTGTGGAAAAGGAGATATCCGATCACGGAGTCCGACTTATCTTAAATGATGGCGTAAAAGCGTTTAAAGAACAAGGTAGCGGTGTGGAGATAACCCTCAATAGTGGCACAACCTTGACGACCGATTTTGTAGTCTTGGCTATCGGTGTTTTTCCCGATACTGGATTTCTTAAAGAAAGTGGAATTAAGCTGGGCGCCAGAGGGCATATTCTAGTCGATGCAAACTTGGTAACGAATGCTGAAAATGTATTTGCGGTAGGAGACGCAATTGAAGTTGTTGATTTTGTCAACAAGCAAAATACAACTATTCCCCTAGCAGGTCCGGCCAATAAACAAGGCCGAATAGCAGCCGATAATATTGCAGGGTTAAGGACGTCTTATAACGGTACCCAGGGCACTTCCATAATCAAAGTGTTTGACATGACGGCCGCCAGTACCGGTGACAATGAACGGACGTTAAAACGTTTGAATATCTCCTATAAAACGATTACCGTTCATCTCGCGGCTCATGCTTCCTATTATCCAGGAGCCTTGATGATGACCTTGAAGCTGATTTTCAACGAGGAGGGTAAAGTATTAGGGGCTCAAGCCGTAGGTGCTGACGGTGTGGATAAGAGAATTGACGTCATAGCGACGGTTATACGACTGGGTGGAACTGTCACTGATTTAACTGAGTTGGAGCTTTGCTATGCGCCACCGTTTTCGTCAGCTAAGGATCCTGTCAATATGGCAGGATATGTGGCGGAAAATATCCTAGCAGGCCGAGTAGAGGTCATAACAACGGAGCAACTAGCGACTTATGATCGAGAAAACACGATCTTATTGGATGTGCGTACGGAAATCGAATATAACACTGGTGGGCATCTTGAGGGATCTATTAACATCCCGGTAGACAGCCTGAGAGGTAAATTAGGAGAACTCGATAAAACTAAAGAGATCTTGGAATATTGCCAGATTGGACTGAGAGGGTATGTCGCATCGAGGATCTTGACTCAAAATGGATTTAAAGTAAAGAATATTGACGGCGGTTACAAATCTTGCCTCATGTCACCCTTTAAGCCCGCTACAGTTGATCCTATAGAGACACCAGATAAGCCACTAATCAACCCAGATACTCAAATTGTAAAGGGGTAAAGAAAACAAGAAAATTAATCCCCTTTCGCCTGGACAGAATACTTGTAGCAGTCCAGGTGAGAGGGGATATTTTTTGTGCAACTTAAGTGGGCGTGTAGTTTAATATATAATAGCTAAAAAACAGTCCAATTGTACTACGATTTGACATGTTTCGCGTTATCGATAGCTTATAATTAGGGTATGAATAGATTTTGATTTTTGAAAATTGTTCGGATGAATTATCTTAAGATCTAAGGTAGCATATCTTGTGAAACTCTCCACATAAAAGTAGGGAGTTTGATGGAGGCATTAATTCATTTTGAAAATAAATAAGAAATCGTTGCTGGGCACATTTTCAGTGATAGAGAAAAAGCAAATGCTCGTGCTGTTGTTAGTATTGTCAGGAGTATGGGGTCTCCTATATCTGCGTACTAGCTGGACGTCAGCCAATCAAGCGGTTTCTGATAATGCGTTAACAATAGCTAGAACAGCTGAAACAGCCGAAACTTTGTTTCCTAATGTCATAAAATATCTTGAGAATCCTAGTCCTAAAGATATCGAAACACTACAATACAAACAAATAAAAGACAGTCTGCAGAGAGTGGTGTATATTAGCCAAACTAGCCAGTTTGCCTACATCTATATACAAAGAGATGGTAAGCTGTATTTTATGGCCGACTCTGAGTTGGTGGATTCAAAGTACTATTCACCACCAGGGCAAGAGTACACGGAAGCGGCCAAGGTTTATTGGGAACCGTTTGAGGATGGAAAGCCCGTTATCACGCATCCAGTAACAGATCGATGGGGAACATGGATCAGTGTTCTGGTACCAATAAAAGAGGTTGAGACGGGCAAGATCATAGCGGTGTTGGGCATGGATTATCCCGTAAAAATGTGGAATAATACCGCACTTTATTCTACGATGCAGGTGGGCGCAGTTGTGTTGACCATGATTTTGTTGATCATGGCTCTTTGTAGGATTTTGATTAAAAATGAAGTTACTATTAGGTCGGAAGAAAAGTTTTCTAAGGCTTTCAATTCAACTTCAGTTTTAATGGCGATTACATCACTCAAAGATTGGCGATATCTTGATGTCAATGAAACGTTTTTAGAAACGCTAGGTTTCAGTAGAGAAGAAGTAATCGGGAAGACACCCTCCGATCTCAACATATACTTTGATAGGGATAGAAGCACAATTGATGAAGCCTTTAAATCAGAGGGTAGTGTGCAAAATTTTGAAGTGTCCCTCAAGGGACGAGATGGTACGGTGTATACCGGCATTTGTAGTGCGGAATTAATAACTATTGGAGATACTCCTTGCTTACTTAAGTCTCTGACAGACATTACAAAACGCAAAGAGCTTGAAGAGGAACTGATAAAATCTGAACAAAAGTATAAATTACTTTTCTCAGCAATGAATGATGCCTTTTCCCACCAAAGAATCATTTGTAATGAACATGGGAAGCCAATCGACTATAGATTTATTACCGCTAATCCTTCGTTCGAAAAGATGATGGGTCTGAACTCAGAGGCTATCATTGGGAAAACTGCTACCGAAGTTTTGCAAAGTATAGATCAGAACTTGATTGAAATCTATGGCAAGGTGGCTTTGACGGGTGAATCAGTCCATTTCAATACTTTCTCCGAAAGTTTGAACAAGCATTTTGAAGTTAAAGCATACAGCCCGTCTTCCAATGAGTTTGCCACGATTTACATGGATATCACTGAGCGTCTAGAGTGCGAAAAAGATATTTGCTATTTAAACTATCATGATGTTTTGACGGGATTATATAATCGGAGGTTTTACGAAGAAGAAATTAGAAGATTAAACACTGAACGGAATCTTCCAATATCCCTAATTTTTGGAGATGTGAATGGCTTAAAGTTGATCAATGACGCATTTGGGCATCTTAAAGGAGATGAACTTTTGCAAAAGGCTGCACTAGCTATTCAAAGTGTCTGTAGAGAGGATGACATTGTCGCTCGCTGGGGTGGAGATGAATTTGTCATTCTGTTGCCCAAAACTAATACAGAAGATGCCGAGGACATTGTTAAGAGAATTAGAGAGACTTATTCTAAGGAATATGTTAACTCGATTAGTGGTAGCATCTCATTTGGTTGGGATACCAAGTGTTCTATGGAGGAAGATATACTGAAAATTCTCAAGAATGCTGAAGATCTAATGTATAAAAATAAGACATTAGAAAGTGAAGGTATTAGGCTCAATA
>OMOF01000222.1 GCA_900290375.1 Candidatus Desulfosporosinus infrequens | reverse complement strand
GTCGGAAGATCAACCGTGGGCCATGCCCCACCGCCCACCCGAGAGACATCCTCTTTCAATTCGACGACAATGGCTTGATTCGACTGAAGCGCCGCTACCAGCTCGGATGCAGCTGATTTCAGAGCATCTAGGGGGAGAGAAAGCATCCTCCAGACGGGGATATCTTCTAACACTCCATTTTCATATAAACGCAGGGTCCCTTCGAGAGCTGCTAAGGTCAATTTATCAACCCTCAAAGCCCGGGTCAACTGATTCGCCCTCAACCGTTCGATAAACGAACGCTTGCCCACGATAATTCCCGCCTGTGGACCGCCCAATAATTTATCTCCACTAAAGGTCACGAGTGAAAGCCCTGCTTTAACCGTTTGCTCGATAGTCGGCTCAATCGGGAAACCAAGACTTGTCCCATCAAAAAAGCTACCACTCCCGAGATCTTCCATAACGGGCAAACCACATTTTTCCCCCAGTTCCACTAACTCAGCACCTGAAACAGAATGAGTAAATCCTTCAACTCGGTAATTGCTCGTATGGACCTTTAAAAACAGGGCCGTTTCCGGGCCGATAGCCGCTTCGTAGTCCCTCAGCCAAGTCTTATTGGTAGTCCCAACTTCAACGAGGTTAGCCCCCCCAGCTTTGAGAACCTCTGGGATCCGAAACGATCCGCCAACTTCCACCAGTTCACCGCGCGAAACAATCACGTCTTTTCCTTGGGCAAAGGTATTCATCATCAAAAGTACCGCTGCGGCATTATTATTGACCACCATAGCCCCTTCTGCCCCAGTCAAACGACAAAGCAACGCTTCGACATGGACATAACGCGAACCCCTCTCTCCAGTCTCAATATTCAACTCCAGATTACTATACCTTTCGGCTTGTTCGGCAACAAAACGTGCTACCTCTGGTGCCAGCAAAGCCCTGCCACAATTCGTATGTAAGACGACCCCAGTGGCATTGATAACACGTCGTAAACTGGTTTCAGGATGGTTCAGTTCCATTAGAAGCTGGCTTTTCAGCCACGTCCAAAGGGTGGATTCAAATTCATCAAATGAATCCGTAAACTTTCGGTTGACATTTTCCCTTGCTTTTTGGAGAACCTGTCGAACTCCCTGAGTTAAACGAAGCAGTTGCCTCTCATTCGTCAAAAATGGACTGAATTCCGCTTCGGATTCCAGCCGAGAAATTACTTCGTGTACAGCTGGAAGTGCCCTTAATCGCCTTTGTTTCGCTTGATCCACCAATTGCCACTCCTTATGGGCCATTATGATTATCGACTAATTTTCCATAATCCGACCCGCACGCTTTTTAGGATTTCGACATCACGCTTAGCATATGATTAACTGCATAAGAGTTACATCGAGGAGGTTTTTCATGTCCAGCATTGATCCAACTCTCGCACTAAAGCAGCCAGCTCATCAAGCTGTTATTTTCCCCTTTGTTAAGATCCTACACATAAAAGAACAGTTTCAACCTTGCATCTTTTGTGGTAAAACCATGAAAGTGCACAAGTTTAAAGGTAAGACCGTTTGTATCAACTGTCTGCGCCAAATTCCAGCTATCTTTTCCTGTGGGTAAAAGCATTCGTTGTTACACTTATTTACCTTCAGTGCCATCTAAAAGAAAAACATCCTGTCTAAAAAAAAGAAAAAGGAAGCAAATGCTTCCCTTTTTCTTTTTCCTACCTTCTTCCTTTAGCTCTGTGAAGGCTTATTGAAAGAAGCATTCAGAGTTTGAACAGCCTTGATGGGAATGATACTCTTCCCGTGCTCAGAAAGGAAAACGCCGGTTGTAGCTACAATTTCGCCGTATTCGTCAAGGACTGCCTCTGCCAAAAGCCTTTTCTTGCCCGACCCCATACGATTCAAAACAAGGTAATACTCTTCTTCGAATTCATAAAGACCTGAGCGCAACTGGTTAAATTCGGGTAAGCGCCCCACTGCGGATAGCACATCTTCGAAATCGGCGAACGCATATACCAATTCCGTCACACGACCTTTAGAGGTCTTACGAGCGACCTTATCCTTAATTAAGCCCTCGAGTTGTTCCTCCTGCTTCATGATCGTGATTACAAACTCGTCATTCGTCGCCACGGTAGCTTGAATCCAGAAGGGCTGATCTAAATTAAACTCTACTTCTTCTCTGGCCTGCGCGATGAGTTCCCAAAACAATTGCTCCGTCTTTGCTGATCGTTGAAATAGATCAGCCATCGTAATGTCCCTGTCAGTTAGTTCTGTCAAGGAGATAAAAATGCGGATGGTATGCTCGTTAACTTTTTGAACACGCATATCCCCACTCTCCTTTCCGCATTCAAGCTCATACCCTATCTTATTCCCATTATAGCATATTACGCCATAACTTTTTTTGTGAAATCAGAGGATTAAGACCATTTTCTTAGCCAATCTGTTCCAAACTCTGTCACATTTTGCCCTTTTAATGGATAGTGTTTCCCAATTTGACCGTTAGCAATCATCAAAGGACTCACACGTGAAATAATCGAAACGCTCCTTTTTACCTTCTATTCTCTATCTTAGTAGAAATTCCCTCTTAAAGCAACCTTCCTAATAGCTCACAGTTTACGACTTCTCGACGGTCCGGCAGGTACATCAGCCTTACCTGGTCTTCCACCTTAATTCGCCCATACACGTTTTGGTCGACATAGAACTGTTTTTGTTCCGAACCACTACGAACGTCTAAGACATAAGACCTAGAGCTTGAATCAAAGGCTTTTTCCTGAACCGAACCTTGGATAAAACCCGGTTGAGCCAACCAATCGGGTTGGGATAAAAAGAATAGTTCTACATAAATCGCTAAAATGCCAAGCCAAATTAAGACTTTCCCTGTTAGTAGCAAGAAACCCCTAGTATTATGAGCGTAACGCCAAGTATTCATAATTTTCCACCCTAATCGGGAGAAGACAATCCCTAATATCAAAAAGAGTACCATCACATTCGGCCACGTCGTACTCCAGAGATAACGATAATAGTCTACCATCTTTTTACCCCTTGTGTTCTAATCCGCTTTAACAATTTGTTCTTTGCTTGCTCCGCAACTCGGACAAAGTTTTGGACGGCAACGGCCCTCAGAAGTAGCACTACATTGAGAACATTTCCAAATCGCCATAGCAATATTCCTCCTCAATTTTAGTATTATATCTAAAATTAATCAAATTCTATATATTTTCCTGATTAATGTCAATATCTTTTGTCAACTTACACACTCTGACACCGAAAAGGCTATGAAGAACACAACAATAAACCAACCGGGGGAGACGCCTACTTCTATAAAGTGGGCGTTCCCCTGGTTGGATATTTCAGTTGGGTAAACGAGTTACCGTTGCGCCCGAGCCAAACCCTAACTAGATGGTAAAATCTCGATAAACTAAATTCTTATAGATCCCTTTGAACGGGGTATAATTGGTTGTCGTATTACCTGTCACATAGAGCGAGTTTAAATGCGTCAAAGTACTCAGCGAGGCAAAACTAGAGATTGAATTGTTATTGATAATTAAGGTTTTTAAGTTTGTTAATTTTTTCAGAGGAACTATGCCAGCCGTGGTCAAGGAATTATACCCTAATTCCAAATCTGTGAGATTTTTAAAATTATCCAACCCAGTAAGATCTGAAAT
>OMOF01000043.1 GCA_900290375.1 Candidatus Desulfosporosinus infrequens | reverse complement strand
GTCTTGATTTGAACCATATCCGCCGCCTGTGCATCCACAAACTTGACAATATCCTCATACGTGTTGCACCACTCATCCGCAACAATCTCCACCTTGACTCCACGGGCCTTCAACGCAACCCGCAAGCTTTTCAGTTGCTCGATCTGACCCTCGACACTCCCGGCATCCATCGGTCCTTCAATCCTCAGATGCAACGGTGCAGCCACCTTTTCCAACTTCGCAAAGTAATCAACCATCCGCTTCGTATCATCTCCAAAGGCAATCCCAATCGTACCGTAAACGTCAATGTGCAGGACAGGGCGATAATCATCGCCACCGTGCGTCAAAATCCGATTTCTGAGCCACTCCACATACTCCATAAGCAATTCCCCATGTTTCCCCAACTTGGTCTCCACATTATTGATCAAGGCATGAGGTAATACCCCAGCGCGCTTGATAATCGCCTTATCGGCGTTATCATAGCGATCATCCCCAGTCTGAGCAAAGATCGGAACGGGCTCAAGAATCATCGGCAGATCGTATTCCTCCAGAATAACCTCAGTCATCGTCTTTTTCTTAGCTTTAGCCACACCATCAAGAATGGCCTGGCTTACTCCATAACGGATGGCCGTATGATAACGCTCCCCATTCGGTCGTTTCGAATGCTCGACCATTCCCACCAGCTGTCGAAAAGATTCTAGTTCCTGCCCAACCAACTTAGGCGCAATCTCCTCCAAAATGATAGGAATAAACTCTTCCGCCAAAAAAAGCGGATCCCGACCGCCAGTCCCAGAATATTGGACAGCCGCACAATCCCCTGACGCCACTTGTCCGTCATCCAAAACAAGCATGACGGAAATAGACTCACCCCGTTGCCGAACTGCTTTAAATCCCGGTGTCATCGCTTTCCCATTATAGGTAAACCCGTCATGAGTTGCTCCCTCTTTAATCGCTTCTTGGTCATCAAAATAAAAACCAGTCAGCCCAGGTGAAGCTATAACATCAATAATTTTCATAATATGAATGCCCTCCTTGATGTTTTATCTCAGTTAATCAACCACAGATTACACAGATTAACACAGAATAAATACATTTTGGCTCTAAACTATAAATCGCTTGTAACTCAATTGATGATCGCCAAAGTTGATTAAAAGGCCTCGTTATAACAAATATAGTCTGCTAGTATATACAATTCAGTTCTTTGCCTTTGTATCTGTGTAATCTGTGTAATCTGTGGTTCCTCGTTCAGAATTCCACAAGGCGTATTTACAGTGTTTTTCCTTGTAGGTATAAAAAAAATGCGGGATTTTAGGTTATTACCCATTGATACCAGTGAATGTCGCGACACAATGCCCATAAAATGGTATAATGACTCTGGCTAAAGAATCTCACTTGATTTGAGGAGGCTTTTATATATGCCATTACAACAAGTAAACAAGAGATATACCTTCGCTGATTATTTAACCTGGCCGGAAAATGAGCGATGGGAAGTTATTAACGGAGTACCCCAAATGCAGTCTGCACCGACGTGGCAACATCAAGCTATATCAAGAGAGCTATTAACTCAATTCAACAATTACCTCAAAGATAATCCTTGTCAGGTGTTTGCTTCTCCATTTGACTTAAGACTTCCTGAAACAAACGAAAAAGATGAAGAAACCACCTTTATTGTGCAGCCTGATATTATAGTAGTTTGTGATAAAGAAGGTCTAAAAGGTACGGGCTACTATGGTACTCCAACCCTCGTGATCGAAATAACTTCTCCATCCACGGCAAGAAGCGATAAAGTCTGGAAATTTAACAAATACGAAAAAGTTGGTGTTCAAGAATATTGGATTGTGGAGCCAGATGGCAAATTTATCAGTGTATATACCTTACTTCCTGATAATAGATATGGAAGGCCAGAAACTTATACTGAATCAGACATGATAAAGGTGTCTGTGTTCTCAGACTTCACAGTAGACTTAAAACCGATATTCGAGACAATTTAACCTACCATCCAAGCCTAATACCCCCAAGGGGCTAGCATCCATAAATAGCCCCACTTCGGGAATACCCACCCCAAAGACCCAAGATGGACGCTGCTTGAGACCAAGAGAACGACTAAAGCGAGCAGCCCGCCAAACTTCACGATAGCGCAGGCGGAGGACGGGGCTGAGGACGGGGCTGAGCACAAGGATGTGCGAAGCCGCCAGTGAGCCAAGGATGGCTCATCTGGCGGGCACCCCGTCCGTAGCCGGAGCTAGCGTGTTAGTTTGGCCTGCGAGCGCCGGTCGTGAACGGGTCTCAAGCAGCGTCCATCCCCAGACACTCCGGCGACCCGAGACTAGCCCCTTGGCCGCCCAACGAGCATCCCTTTCCCAATCGCATAAATATCATCAATCACCATCTGAAAGGACGGATCTCGCCCCTCATCCCGTCCACGCTGCGCGATACGTTCTTGATGGAACTCCTTGATCCTCTCATCAAACGGAATATTCCCGAAATCCAACAGCCTCACCGCACCCGTAGTATCTCGGGCTGGAAGAATCTTACCTGCATTGAAGCGACTCGGTGCAAACGGAACATCAATCACACCCGCTTGGAAAGCCCGCACAGTGCCGACTGCGGCATCCCCTTCGCCTAGTTCGAGCACTCGATTGAGGATTGCTCTAGTTTCCGCCAAAATCATTTCCTCTTCTAAAGCAAGCTCCGGGGTCATGGGCAGACTTTGATCTCGCAACATGCTTAAGATCTGTTTTGTCGTGCGCAAACCTGCCGCATTGGCCTCCTTGGTAGGAATACCGAGCGCTTCATGTGGGGTTTTGACGATGACTTTTGTGGCCTTGCCCAAAGCCGCAGTTACTGCACCCCAAGAAATAACCCCGTAGGCCTTCGCTTCATCTTGGGGGAAACCACCCATCCATTGGTGAAAGACCGTGGTGATCATCACTTTTGGCAAGCCGAGTTTTTCTAAGTACTCTTCCGCCAGAACAGGAAGGGTATGCAGGGCAGCGACATCTTGAATCAGATTACCACATTGGCCGTACCCAAGCGTCAGGCTGCGGACACCTTGAGCGACCGCGAGAACCCCTTCAATCACCGCCACCGCATGAGAAATGGCCGGTGGAACGAGCGTCCCTGTCAGCGGACCGAACGGTTCCCGGTTGATTTTCACCCCTTGCTCCTCGTACAGACCGATCAGGCGATCCACATACTGCCAGTATTTGATCGTACTTTCGATGGACACATCTTTAGAATACGGAATGTTATAAGAAATTCCGCCGCCTTCATAAGCCGTGAATCCGCCGGCAATCGTAATTTCCGCTAACAAACGAGCGTCTGGCGTCCCATGGCGAACTTGTACAGGCACTTTAACACTCTCAACCACTTGACGACAAGCCGCCACCCCATGGTTAACTGCTGGAAATCCATTTAACATCGAGCGCCCGATAGCTTTGCTTTCGTCAATACCCGCTTGCGCTTCAGTATAGCGGTTTTGACGGGTATAAGAATCAATCGTGGACGGTAGGAAATCTGCCCCGCCTTCATCTTGAAGGAAACGCAACAGTTCAATATGCTTATCGAGAAGGGCCACACCAGCGCGTGGTTGAGCAAAGGTGATCCCTTTAGCCTTTCCTTCCGCAAGTTTTTCGGCAAATATTTTACTCTTGGGTAAGCTCTTATGATACGCAACCGCTTCTTCGAAATTTACAGTTTTGCCTGTCTCCCATTGTCCCAAGACGTCCTGCCTCTGACGCTGAAACTCTTCGGCGTCCATTTGTCGAACGGTTAATTCCATGGCTGAACCCTCCTATAATTTGACCACATACTTTTTCATCATCCGCAGCGCGACTTGCGGGGCCACTTCTCGCAGCAGACCCATGGCTGCTAAAATGTACTCTTTATCCAGATAAAAAACAGGGTTTTGCGGTTTGAGGATCGTAGGTTCCGCCGGATTAAAAACCGCCCCCTGTAAGATTTCTAAGGCATCTGGGCGATAAAGAAGAACTCCTCCCGTCCCGATCACCACCGGCAGCGGAGTTAAATCTTTCCCATGTTGTACATAGGTCGCTCCAAACGGAGTATAGACTACCTCAAGGGTTCCCACGTGACGATCCACCGCCAAACCAACGGCCATGCGACCCATCGCCACATCAAACTTGGCCTCCTCCTCTGTTTGGGGGACTCGCCAAGGATCTTCTTTACATAAACTCAATTGATGCGCCACCTGATCCTCTGTCCAACCGAGATAGTCGAACAAGCGACGTCCAGATGCTTCTACTAAAGTCTCCGAACTGTAACGCATTCCCAAATCTCCCTCGACCGTCCGTTTCGCATAAGGTTCCGGTAAGCCTTTGAGCATAACGCTGGGTTTACTCGGATCCCCTTGGGCTAGCGAATGCACATCCGTCGTAGCCCCCCCAACATCCACAACCATCAGTTCTCCTATTCCCAGTTCGGAACCGTGTCCCTGAGCCAGAAGTTCTGCCGCAGAAAGCACCGCCGCTGGCGTCGGCATCATAATTCGCTCCAGAAACTCCTCAGCCTTGTCTAACCCTTTAGATTGGACGATGTGAGTTAGGAACACGTCTCGAATCGCTAAACGAGCGGATTCCACGGACAAGACACCGAGCTCAGGCATGACATTGTCTGCCACTACCACGGGACGATGATGCTTTTTCAAGATCTCCGCGGCCTGCCCTGACGCTGCTTTATTGCCCGCGATCACGACGGGCAGGCTGCTAGGCAGGGCGCAAAGCATTTCGGCATTTTTCAGGAGTACCTCTTTATTCCCGCCGTCCGTTCCGCCAGCTAACAAAAGGATATCCGGTTTAGAGGCGATAATCTTATCGAGATCCTGCAGTGTCAGCTCATAACTAAAAACTTGGAGCACGCGCGCCCCTGCTCCTAGGGCCGCCCGTCTGGCCGCTTCTGCGGTTAGCTCTTTAACCAAACCACTGGCAATCATTTTCAACCCACCGGCCGCGCTGCTACAGGCGAGTTTACGAACAAAATTCCAGCCTTCAACAGGTTCCGGAATTTGAGCTAACGCTGCCTTCAAGCCCTCCATAATATTAGTCTCAATGGTTGTCCCCGCCCGGGCCGTCCCGAGGATCTCCTCTCGAGCGAGGTCTACAATCGTCACTTTGGTGTATGTACTGCCAAAATCAATGAGAAGGACTGCTTGCAAGGTCCATTCCCCCCTTAATTTTCCGCAATGCCTGAGGCACATTCAAAAAAATCACTAGTCAGTATGCCAGTCTATTTTTTCGCAAATCGGCGATCGGTGTCTCAGGCATAGTTCCCGGTGGATAAACTCGATCAAAACCCATTGCCACAAACCGCTCTTTGACCGACTCAAAATCCTGTTTCCCACAAACCAAGTTACCGCCAACATACAATAGAATTTTGCCGATTCCTGTTTCCTGACACTTCTCACGCAACCCCCTGCAATCCATCTCCCCGTGTCCATACAAGGACGAAACCATAATCACGTCGGCATTCGTTTCAATCGCCGCATGGATGAATTCCTCCTGTGTTGCCAGTACTCCAATGTTGATCACCTTAAAACCCGCTTGAGTGAACGCATAATCCAAAATCCGATTTCCCACGGCATGAACATCTGAGCCGATAACCCCTAAAACCAAGGTTTTCTGTTCCACAATTGATTCCTCCTGGTCGATTTTAGAAAATATATCCAACAACTACGATCTTGAATAAGTTCAAGTTCAGATCCACCGCCTAAATATGCTTGCTTATATATCCGCTATTAACCGCCATAAATTCGTGCATCGTGCATCGCCCTTCGTACTCACTCACTTGGTGACACCTGTTCCACGAGGTCAATCGGTTGCTGGAGGAGTGTATTGCCGACTTGCCGGAAAAGCCCTGGATCCCCACTCACAAAATAGCGGACTCGCCAATGGTTTTTTCCCAATACTGCTTCGGAAACTGAGGTAACAGCCTCCAAACGCCTACCTCCGTCCATATGCTGAAGTAATTTTCTAAGTTCGTCGACAACAGCCAAAGCAGGATCGATGATCAAGACATCTTCGCCCAAGATCTCCCGAATGACTGATTCGAGGAAGGGGTAATGCGTACACCCTAAAATAAGGGCATCCACGCCGGCCGCCTGGAGCGGAGCTAGATACGTTCGGGCAATCCCTCGAGCTTCAGCGGAGTTAGCCAATCCGGCCTCAATCAAAGGCACAAAGAGGGGGCAACCCTGAGCTTTAACTAACGCTATGGCTTGCTCTCCGTGCTGCCAAGCCTTCCGGAGTACCGTATCTTCAGGTACGCTCCCTTTTGCCAACGCCCGGCTCACTCCGGACGAATAAGCCTTGCTGCGCACGGTGGTTTCTGTGGCAATCAATCCAATCCGACCCGCTATAGTTTTTTCAACCGCCAAACGGGCCCCTGGTTCGACCATGCCGATCATCGGAACGTCAAAGCGATCCCGTAAAACCGGAAGCGCGGTGGCTGAACTGGTATTACAGGCTACGACGATCACCTCTGCTCCTTGCCCAATCAGAAATGTGACGCTCTCTTCCCCGAAACGGATGAGTTCTTCGCGAGAACGGTTTCCGTAGGGAACCCGAGCCGTATCACCAAAATAAACGATTCGGACATCCAGTAGTTGCTCCAGAATCTCCTTCATTACGGTCAGTCCACCAACTCCGGAGTCAAATATACCGATCACTCGTTGTTTTTTCAAATCTTCTCCCCCTTTATTTCAAGCAAAGCGCCTCGCAGTAGATTCAGGCTCCCTGCATCTGGTTCGAAACTAAACTCAATACACTCCATGTTTTCCGGAAGTACTTTTTCAACCCGAAGTCGAAACTTCGAAGCTAAGATCACGGCCCCACATTTGGGTAACTCCTCACGCAAATCGTCCTCACTGGGCTGAATCAGTATTGTAATCGTTGGATGCAAACCAGCTTGTTTAAGGGCCGCTATCACTTTTTCAGCAAATTGGTTGCTTTCACAGACCAACGCTAAATTACGTCCCATGGTCAATTTGGCTATACGCACGACGGTCTCTAGTTTAGGCTGTAAGGAAACTCCTAGAATGGGGAGGGAAAGTTTATCTAAGAGAGTTTTGACTTCAGCCAGATGGGTCACTCCTGTGATGGCCATATCCATCCCTGCCAAACGCTCCTGTGCCCTAGGAGATTCCCGAAATTCTGAGAGCAAAAACGGCAGGAGACTCACCCCAAGACCCAGATTCCAATTGACGTCAGAAAGCTGCTCTGGGCTACTTACGATAAAGGCCACTTTCATGCGAGAAAGGAGATCTTTTTTTTCCATGCCCCGCACATGTACAAAAGCCACAAAATCATCGATGGAAAACCCAAGTCCAACTGCTTCTTCCATAGCTACATCAACAATGCGCAACACCTTCTCCTTACGACCTTCCTGCTGCATAATCAGCAAGGTATCCGCGATAAAAGTTCCTCTCCCCCGCACCGAACTCAAGATCCCTTCACTCTCGAGCTCTTTATAGGCTTGACCCACGGTATTTCGGCTAACAGCTAAACTTTCAGCCAACTCTCGTTCTGTCGGAAGTTTCGTCCCGGCTGTCCATACCCCCTGGGTAATACGCCGTCGAATCTGCTCCTTAAGCTGAATGTAATAGGGGATACCACTTTTGCGATCCAGATCCATCTAAACCCTTCTTCCCAACCCCAGCCATTCTTATCAACAATCAAACTGAGTTTCACCACCCTCTGTGGTCTGGTCCTTATTGGCATGGTTAATTAGTCCAAGTCTCACCTAGTATTATATTCTCTCCTTTTTCAAATTTTCCTTCTTCATCATAGTATTTATAGAAATTAGTTTAATATTTACGATATTCCAATCAGAACCCCAAATTATCAAAAAGATCTTCCAAATGCAAGTAGAAATGCAAGTAGGGACGGTTCTTGTTTGCATCAATCCAATGCAAACAAGAACCGTCCCTACTTGCATCTTTCCTCCCCATTAAAATAAGCAGGGAATTTGACGAATCAAATTCCCTGCTTTACTGCTGACAACAAAACCTTATTCAAATCTTAAGGCATCAATCGGATCCATGGCAGCTGCCTTCTTCGCTGGAAAAACCCCAAAGACAATGCCGATCGCAGCTGAAAAGCCGAAGGCCACCAAGACTGACGTCATAGAAACACTGGTGGCCATCTTTAAGGCCGATCCTATCAGGGTAGACCCCATCGACCCTAAAGCAATCCCAATCCCCCCTCCCAGGACACTCAGCACGACTGCCTCGATGAGGAATTGTAACAGAATATCATTACTTTTAGCCCCAATTGCTTTCCGAATCCCGATCTCTCGTGTCCGTTCGGTAACTGAAACCAGCATGATATTCATGATCCCAATGCCCCCAACCAGCAGAGAAATACCTGCAATTCCCCCTAAAAGCATAGTCAGTGTTTGGGTCACCCCTTGCATGGATGCTAAAATATCGGCCTGGTTCTGAACTGTGAAGTCATCGGCTTTGCCCGTTTGAATCTTATGGGCTTGTTCCAAAGCCACCGTAATCTCATCTTGGGCCGTTTGCATAACATCTGCAGAAGCAGCCGAGATCAGAATACTACGCAACGTCGTTTTACCAATTAAGCGCTCTTGAACGGTGGAAATTGGTGCGGTAATCATATCGTCGCTACTCATAAAGCCTGTTGATCCTGTGGCTGTTGTCACCCCAATAACTTGAAAGGGCACGTTATTTATTTTGATAGTTTTCCCGATGACAGTGGCATTCGCATCCCCCATCAAGTTTGTCACAGTCGTCGGGCCGAGAACTGCAACCCGTGCGTTACTATCCACGTCAGCTGTCGTAATATAACGTCCACTCGCTACCGTGACATTTTTTATAAATTGATAATCCTGTGTGGTTCCAGTAATACTTGTGGAAGTATTTCCCGCACCATAGACCACTTGGGCATTGGTGCTGGCGACAGGAGCAACAGCTTTCACAGCCGATCCAGCGGCTTGAACTTTAGGAACATCCGTCATGGTTAGAGTAGTTAAGCTACCTGCCCCCCCTCTAACCCCTCCAGCGTTCGACTGTCCCGGGCTGACCGTGAGAAGGTTCGAACCCAAGCCTTGAATCTGAGAAGTGATTGAGGCGGTTGCTCCATTTCCAATTCCGACCATGGCAATGACGGCCGCTACACCGATAATCATCCCCAGCATTGTCAAAGCCGATCTGAGTTTGTTTGCTCGCAAAGCCCGGAGAGAGACCCGGATACTTTCAATAAAGTTCACTTTGCTGCTCCCTCCTCAACGATCTGTGCTTGAGCCGTTCGTTGATTACTGACAATTTCGTCCCCTTCAATATGACCATCACGGAAATGTACAATCCTTTGGGTAAATTGAGCAATGTCCGGTTCGTGCGTCACAATGATAATCGTATTTCCCGACGCATGTAAGCGCTGAAAGATCGCCATAACCTCTTCACTGGAGCGAGTATCTAGGTTCCCTGTGGGCTCATCCGCTAGGATAATCGCAGGGTTAGTAACTAACGCCCGAGCGATAGCTACCCGCTGTTGTTGCCCGCCTGAAAGTTCTTTGGGACGGTGATGAATCCGACTGCCTAGGCCGACAGATTCTAAAGCAGCAATGGCGCGAATCCGTCTTTCTTTACCACCCATGCCGGCATAGAGCATAGGAAGTTCTACATTTTCGACTGCCGTGGTGCGGGCGAGAAGATTAAAGCCCTGAAAGACGAAGCCGATCTTGCGATTACGAATCACCGCCAACTCATCCCCACTGGCCTTCGCCACATCCGTTCCGTCGAGAAAATACTCACCTTCCGTTGGGGTATCCAAACATCCCAAAATATTCATCATAGACGACTTACCTGAACCAGAAGGTCCCATAATGGAGACAAACTCACTAGCTCCTACATGCAGGTTCACCCCGTCTAAAGCGGCAACTTGAATATCACCATTCGAATATATTTTTTTAATCCCTTTGAGGTCTATCAAATAACACCCCTCCTAACGTATTCGTCAAAGCAGATTCAACTTAGTGGCCGCTCATTGCTCTGGCAGGATTACCGCCACCGCCGCCTAAAAGAGATCCTGAAGAAGCAGGTTTGGCTGTCGTTGTAGACGAACGAGTACCGATGATGACATCTTCCCCTACCGTTAAACCACTCTTGATTTCTACATTGGTTCCATCGTCGAGACC
>OMOF01000040.1 GCA_900290375.1 Candidatus Desulfosporosinus infrequens | reverse complement strand
CTGAAATGAGACAAATCCCCCCAAAGTGGTCCAGAGCAAGCCAATTACACCAAATATGCCGACATGATTACCCAAGGCGACCAACCTTGATAAGTTTTCTGCAATGTATAATTGGGCATTCGGTAGGGTCGGAACATAGGATTGCAAAATATCTGACAAAAAATTCTGTACTGAGGTATTCGGAATGAAAATTGAGGCACTGTAAATAAGTAGAAAAGTCAATGGAATCATAGCGGAAAGTCCGAAAAAGGCGATGGCGGCAGCCAAAGCCACGATATTATGTTTAATGCTTGAGCTTACCAGACACCATAAATATTGTTTAATGGGTTTAATTGAGAAACTCATTTGCATGCTCCCTTGACTATCCCTTTGCCAACAGTTTGCCAGCTTAGACGTTACAATTTTGTGTCCCATTTTTTACCAACCGATTGTATTTTTTGTCTAACAAAACTTTCATACGTCAGTCCCGCCTTTTGGATCATACGACTTAAACCTTCGTTTTCCAGAATACCTTTGTTTATTATTCCTTCAATCTTTTCTTCTGGTACTGGTTCTTCAAAAAAATAACCTTGAATATTATCGCATTTTCCTTTGATAAGGTAATCAAGTTGTTCTTTATTTTCAACCCCTCCGGCGAGCATTTCTATATTAAGCTTATGTACCAGAGAAATTAAAGATTCCGTCAAAGTGTCTTGAGGATTTGCTGGATCTATTTCATCTATAAATTCTTTATCTAACTTCACCATGTTGATCGGCATTTTTTTCAATTGACCTAAGGCAAGATTTCCAGTCCCAAAATCAGCAAGGGTAATCCTAATTCCTTTAGTGTGCAATACTTTTAACACACTTATCACATTCTCAAAATTGTCAATAAAACAACTTTCCGTGACTTCCAACTCAAGATTAGACGCTTCGATACCCGAATCAGCAACTGCATTGATCACTAATTCCTCAAACCCAGCGTGCTTAAGTTGTATTGCCGAAATATTCACGGACATATTCAAATTTAATCCATAACTTTTATTAATCTTAGCGCATACATTACAGGCAGTATCTATAGCCCATTTTCCTATAGGTACGATAAGTGCTGTCTCCTCAGCAAAGGGAATAAACTCCTTTGGCATTACCAAGCCAACCTCTGGATTATTCCAGCGGATCAAGGCTTCGAATCCACGGAGTCTTTTTGTTCTAGCCTCATATTGCGGCTGGTAATGTAACACAAATTCGTGATTAGTTATCGCATTCTTGAGCATAGTCTCCAGTTTAATCTTCCGATCAAAACCTTCTTTCATACTCTGGTTGAAAAAGTTATAGCGGTTTTTGCCCAGTTCCTTGGCCCTGTACATAGCTTCATCGACATTAATCAAAATATCTTCGGCATTAACACCATCACCATCGTCGGGAAACACTGAGATTCCTATGCTAGCCGTTACCTTGATTGAGTTTCCGTTGACAATGCAGTATTTCTCAAATACCTCATTTATTCTGTCAATTATGGGAAATAACTCATTGATATGTCTAATATTTTGAAATAAGAGCAAGAATTTATCCTCACTTAAGCGGGCTACTGTATCGTAATCTCTCATGCAAGTAACGAGTTTTCGAGCAACTTCAACTATGATTTTATCTCCGCTAGAATAGCCCAAAGCTGTATTAATCTTTTTAAAATTATCTAAGCCTACTAAAACTACTGCTGCTTTTAAACCGTTTCTCCTGGCAATCGAAATAGATGTTTTTAACCGATCTAAAAATAAATTTTTGTTTGGTAGATTCGTTAAGGAATCTCGATATGCTAGGTCCATCATTTTTTGCTCATTTTGTTTTAGTGTTGTAATATCTTGATTTGTCCCTATTACTTCAAAAATTTTGTTACGAACATCAGAGATAGGGGAAAGGATAACCTGATAGTATCGTACACTACCATCTATCATCTTAAAACCATACTCCGCCAAGCTCATTTTTCCAGTTCTAAAGACCTCAAGAATGAGATGATCCCACCCCATTTGAATATCTTCAAAATGCATAAATTGGGATATTTCTTTCCCTATAATTTCTTGTTGACCTTTGGCAACCAATTCGCAAAATTTTTTGTTAACGGATGTGATAATTCCATTTATACTACAGCTATAAATAACATCATTCGAATTTTCTACAAGGCCCATATATCTCTTGCTATTAATTTCCATAAATTGATTATTATAACTAATCTCTTCGATCTGTCTTCTTAATTCTTTATTTAAAATAGCATTTTGCTCATTCATTTGTGCAAGTAAGTCGTTATTTTTTATTAACTCCAATTCCTTCTGTTTCGAAATTGTAATATCGATGAGGGTAGCTATAAGATGCCCATCTCCTGTCGAACTGCCCTGAAATAGGTACCATCTATCAGATTTTCTCGAATAGTATTCTTGTACAATAGGATGATTAGATAAGACGGCATGCCCATAAAACCCAAGCCAATTGAAATCGTTCTCAATAATACTGACCTCAAGCTCTGTAATTCGCCTACCAATAACATCCTTACGTTGCAATCCCATAATCGATTCATACGCAGTATTAATTTCTACAAATTCAAAGTCGATGGGTTTACTAGTTAAATCATAAATAATTTCAAGATTTGCACAAGCATAGAGTAAGTTATCCAGATTAAAGAAGTTTACATTTGTTGTATTGATAATCTTCACCTCCTATAAATTCAAATAATTTATTTTGCCACTTCTAATAATCCGAATTCTATATTTTGGGGTTAATACCTGCCAATATTATTTTAATATTCAATATTTTCTATACCTTAGTGTACAGTATCTCATCTCTTGAAGGCTCTTTCAAGCACTGCATAAAATCCGAGGTCCAGCCAATCTTAGAGGCGGAATAACTTCAACATCATTACTCCCAATATCGAGCAGATCATTTCAGAACCTGTTGTGAAATGATCTGCTCGATATACTTAAAAACCTTAAGAGTATCCTTGGTTTCCGGAATAAACGCCCTGAGCCTTGCGAAGAATTCTTTCCTTTTAGCTATTTCCAACGCCGCAGGAAAAGTTAGGTTTAATAGCCATGACAAACGGATCAATTTAAGATCTACGGGAGTTTTGACACTTGTATAGGAAATCTGCTCGCCACTTAGGATGCCCTGTATGATTTCCGGAGAATATCTTTGATCCTTGTGATTTTCTTCAACTGCCAAATGTGGAGTTCGCTTGGGATCTTCGTAAAAATTAATGATCTGCTCGAAAATATCCAATTTATCCGAATCCCTGATGAGCTGGCAAAACAATAAAGTGTCCCCTCCCACGTTTTCGTCAATTACACGTTGATTGTGATTTCTTATGGCTGTATAAATAATTTCCTTCTCCAACTCACTCACGCGGCCCGCAAGGATCTGTTCTCGTTCCAGAACCAACAAGCCAAGTTCTGCATGATCCTCACTCTCGTGATCTTTAAATGTATGATATTTTACGTATTGTTCAAAACGGCCGACATCATGAAAGAGGCCGATAACTTCGGCAAGAAACAACTGATTCGTATCCAACTGAAGCTCCTGTCCAAGGGTTAGCATATAATCTCGAACTCTTAGGGAATGCTCCTTTTTATATCTTAGATTGGCCTCAACCTCCACATCTTCCGAAGAAAATCTTTGCGGGTAATCTTCAAACCAAGACCTAAAAAATCTCACTTCATCTTGAGTCATCCTAAAATCTCCTTTCACATCACATCTAAAGCTCATAGTAATCCTTCCTCCTATAACCCAAAATGCCTCAAAATCAGCGGAAATAAATCAATGATTCGGGGATGCTCTAGCTGAATCGGCATTCCAGTAATGATCATAGGCACCGTTGAATCCTCTTCTTCGAGGGATCCGTGGCTCCCACCACCTGGATGAATTGGTCCCCCGACGGCTAGATATTCATACCCCGACGCCGCCGAAACGACCACTCGGCTTCCGCCCCGCGCCTCAAGGGCTGAAATCAGACGAGTCAGTGCATCAGGAAACTTTCTGAATTCGATTTTTTGATCACCCATCACGTGGGCATCGACCACGGATAAATCTCCTTCTAAAGACCAATATTGGCCGTAAACGTCTTGGTAGGGACCACCACGAGAAAACAATAGGTATTTTTCCGTTCCGCCTTGAAAGACAGAGTACCTATTTTCAGAGACTTTCCAGGCGATCTGAGCATTGCGCGAATCTTGGGCCAAAATGCCTACGACATCAGGTAAAATCTCACTTTTGCGCTGGAGTATGTAAATAAAGGCCATCCGTTCATTCGGACAAATGGCAATCTCTTGGCTAATGTCGTCATTTGCTTCTTCTGTAACCTTTAACCGTTTGAACGACTTTAAAGCTTGATCTAAATCGATCAGATACTCTTTACCTAAACCAACCATCGTTTGAGAATGGTCTCCCGTAACAATAATCAAATTTTTCTCGACTGCTTCTTCCCAAGAACCATATTCATTAAGCACTGCCGCCACTTGAAAGTCCGCCCTCTCAATTGAAGGCCCACTTCGTAACGGGCCGTGCCGATGTGAATATTTATCATTATCCGGGAAATAAACGACCATCAAATCTGGCTGATTCCCTTCACGGACCATCCGAGCAGCGATTTTTCCGGAAAAAGAATCGTTAAAACCAAAACGATGAAACGCCCCCCGAGGATATCCATTTGGCCAATTGGAAAAAGGTGACCGAATGAGTTGGCCTAAGGTCAAATGAGAGGGACCTGAAACCACAACTTGATTAAATTGCAAGCAGGTTGACAAGGCGAGCAAAAGAGGAACCTTAGCACAATAAGGTTGTGTACCCCTATACATAAAAAAGTTGACGTTTCCCGCACTATATCCCTTAGCTTCAAGCACCTCATACAAGGTTGGTGTTTCCAAACAAAGGTGTTCTTCGTTCAGCCTAATTAGTAAGTTACGCAGAACCTTCTCTGTTCCGATTTTGAAAACAGTATGTCTGGTCGCTCCGTAATCCACAATTTCTTTAATCACCTCATTGTACCAGATAAACCCGGGAACTCCATGCCGATCAGGCCAGGTTCCGGTGATCATGGAACTCGTGGCTACTGGGGTCATGGTTGGAAAAGAGGAGACTACGCGGTCAAAATAGGTTCCCTGTTTAGCTAGAAAACTTAGAGCAGGAGCATTCCCTTCCGAAAGGATTTTCGCCAAGGCTACAGGATGGAGAGAGTCGATCACAAATAAGATTACCTTTCTCATGGTCGACCTCCTTCTCATATCTAACTTCTAAATAAATTATATCAAAATCATCTCCCTATTGTCACGAATTGCAGAACTATCTTTAATATGTGCCCAATATATTACAAGGCTAAAAGCATATTGCTTCTAGCCTTGTTTAATCGCCGTCTACCTATTCATAATTCTTAAATAATATTTACCTGGCTATTAAAACGGAACATTTTGCTCCGAAGAGAACGCGTTGACTTACACTACCTAATATGGAACCAGCGATCGCCCCGTAACCATGGCTCCCCATAACCACCAAATCGATATTCTCTTTTTCAATCTCTTGTAAGATGATGTTGGCTGGTTTTCCTGGCAATACTTTCTTGATTAAGGTAACGTCAGTAATATCCATGCCTTCAAGAGTGGCTTGAATTGCCAACTCCCCCCG
>OMOF01000182.1 GCA_900290375.1 Candidatus Desulfosporosinus infrequens | reverse complement strand
CATTTAACATTTGCTAAAGCAATGATTAGCGTGCGGTCTTATAGAACCACTTATTTGTGCTTGGCGCGAGCTGCGAACGCAGCGGGGTAAATAGCCCGCGAGCGCTCCACTTGCTTTAAATATAATGAAGAAGCAATTGTAAGCTTCTGAATCACAGTGGATATATCCACCAGGTAAAGCCCAACCAGCAGCCTGTACCTAGTCCTTGGATGCGAAACGGCAACGTCAGCATTAAGCGTAGGGCGGGAAGCAGACCGAGCCGAAAGCGTAAGCTGAAATGATTGAGCCACGAAATAAATAAAATGACGAAGAGGCCGATGTTGTCAAGCAGACAGCAGGCAGTATCAGCACATGCGAAATGGTGAGTATATGTTGACTCTTCCGGGGTCTATGAAATTGGCGAGGATGCAGAGGGATTTAGGAGAACAGCTGAGACCCTGATGGGTCTGCCATTGGCAGTATGGAAAAGCAAATCCGACAAAGATAAGCCAACCAAAAGCCCAACAGGGAGTCCGACCACCTCATAGTACCGTAGAAGTCCGTGAAAGCGGATGGAGGGAAGGGGGTGGCAACAACTGCACTGTGCAAAGAAAGGTTATTTCAGACAGGAGCTGAGCAAGAGTGACAACAGAACTGCACAGGATAAGCGAAATTGCAAACAGGAACGTAAAAGTACAAAATCTGGCACACCTCATAGACGAAGCAAGTCTGGAACAAATCCATCAAAGGATGGATGGCAATAAGGCAAAGGGCATCGACAAAGTGAGCAAGGATGAGTACGCTGAGAATCTAGGCGAGAATATTGGGCAATTGGTTTTGCGTATGAAAAGACAGGCATATCAGCCGCAACCCTCACGGAGAGTCTATATAGACAAGCCGGGTAGTAGCAAAAAGAGACCATTGGGAATCTCTTGCTACGAGGACAAGTTGGTGGAAAACCGGGTTGCCGAAATTCTATCCGCAATATATGAGCCAAAGTTCCATGAATTCTCCTACGGATTTCGACCGGGAAAGAACTGCCATCAGGCGGTAAAGAAGTTAATAGGATGCATCCGCAAGAACGTCAGTTATGTAGTTGAGGCTGATATTCGCTCTTTCTTTGACACCATCGACCATGAGTGGCTGATTCGATTTCTCGAACATGACATAGCCGATAGGAAGTTTATCGACCTTATCAGGAAGATGCTGAAAGCGGATGTGTTAGACGGGGGAAAGGTGCTGGAACATGAGGTCGGTAGCCCACAGGGGTCGGCTTCATCACCGACTTATGCAAATATCTATTTGCACTATGTTCTTGACACGTGGTTTGCCATAAAGGTAAAGAGCGAGTGTCGCGGTGACGCAGACATTATTCGTTACTGCGACGATTTTGTATGCTGCTTCCAGTACAAAGAGGATGCAGAAAAGTTCTATCAGGAGCTGCCGAAAAGATTTGCGAAGTTCGGTCTTGAATTAGCAGATGAAAAGACATGCTTATTGGAATTTGGCAGATTTGCAGTAAAGAACCGGGCTGCGCGGGGTGAGGGAAAAGCTGAAACGTTTGACTTTCTAGGTTTCACTTTCTATTGCAGCATGGATACAAAGAAGAGATTCTTCCGTGTTAAGGTGAAATCGTGTCGCAAGAAGACTACAGGAAAATTGAGAATGCTGAATCTGTGGCTAAAAGAGCATAGGGATTGGGCTGTTAAAGACATAATTGGCAGAGTAAATCAATCACTGCTCGGGCACTATCATTACTACGGAGTCACAGATAACTTTAAAAGCATTGCAGTATTCCAATTTATGGTGGTCAATCTATTGTTCAAGTGGCTGAATCGCAGAAGCCAAAGGAAAAGCTACACGTGGGATGCATTTCGCGACGGATTGATGAAGACCTTCCCGATTGTTAAGCCAAAGATTTATGTAAACCTAATTGCAAACTATTCGTAAAGTTGTTGGAGAGCCGTATGCGTTAATAGCGCACGTACGGTTCTAAGAGGGTCAAGGTCGGTGACGGCCTTGTCTACTCACGAAAGATGATTCTTACACTGGTTAATATACTGATTTAAGCTGAGAAGAGCAGTCTACGACTTACCTCACCGTGCTTTGTAGTATATCTTCTCCTTGTAATAATTATAACAAAGTAGTAAATGTTGCGCACTATTTTTCATTACTATTTGTGCCGCCAGCGTTAGCGGCGGAATGGAGGTTAGTATCAGCGATGATTTACCTGATGGTACTTATTGGAGTCCAAATGATCAAAGATCTGTAATATCTAAAGTGTTATCTTGGCTAAAGACAGCGATGCCATATACGGTAAAAGTTCCAGAATCCGAAGATGTGGGCGTATTTTTTGGTAAAATCGGGCCATCAATACTGGATATTTCGGCTTTATCCCAACACGAAATTATTTATCCAGCATGGTACACTAAAAGAGATGGACAGAAGAATGATGCTTATTCCGTAGTTCATTATGTTCAAAATGTAGTAGCTTTTGAGAATGGAAAAGAGATTACATATTTAGAATCGGAACCATTATATAATTGGCTAAAAGATAATGAATGGAAGAAAGAGTTTATAGAACCATAAATTAAGCCTCGCCACACCACCATCTCGCCACTTTCTAGCGGGGAAACCGTACTTAAAGCCTCACGCCACCCCGCCACCGAACCGTGCACGATAGCCATATCTAGGCGAACCACGCCGGGGGATAACTACTCGGCGGAACATGCTAACGGGCTGTCATATTTTGTCGTTCCGAGTATGTTCCAGGACCCTTCGCGAAACGACAAGTTTCGCCGAATACAGTCGAATGGAACGGTCAAATTGAAAAGTTCACGTTAAGCCCTACAGGCCCAATACAGATGTGATAAAAGAGCTCTCCGGGGAAATGACCTTTCTTGTTCAAAAAGGGATGAGGGGGGCCATGAGGGTACAGGACGTGCTTGCCTAGATTTGATAGGAATTGTGTGTGGTCTGATTAATGCGCATTTTATAGAATATAGCGTAGTAGATTTATTCTCAGTATTACTAATGTGTAGAAACGTAAAACGTATAACGAAAGGAAGTGAGTATTTAGTGAGTCTGTAATTATTATGAACTCTCTCACTAAAGCTAAAATATGGAAAGAGAAATTGTAGATGAAATAGATAAAAAAAGTAAATTTATAGTACTAAATATACTCATTGCAATCGCAATTTCAATTTCAGCACTACTAATTATCAGCTCTAATCTCAATATATTTTTTATGGGGAATATACCTACATTTCGTACTGCAGTAGTAGCCGTAGTCTTTTTAGTAGTTTGGCTATTCTACGGAATGGTTATGGGATATATGAAGAAAAAGAATTTTATCAAATTTATATCATTCTATTGGGGAATTAGTGGTTCAGTTGCTTATTTTATTTTACCTATTGGAAAACTAGCGATTTTAGCTATTCCTGTAATGATACTTACCTTAGCTCCAACTTATGGGCTTAAATATTTTATTAATATAGGCTCACATGAACTTTTTTATGGGATAATGTGTATAATCTTATCTTGGTTAGCAGGTGCTATCGGGTACTTGTTTGGATATCTACTAAAGAAACTAAGGGTTAGAGCGTTATCGAATCAATAAATATGTCGCATCATTCTTATTTAGTGTCGCATTGGTATGATATTATGTACTGAAGTTTTGCACCCCATTAAACGCTTAATAATTCCAGCCTAAAAAGAGACAAAAAACAGCAAAAATCCGCATGAACACTGGTTTTTTAGTATAATTAGATACCGATCCAATCCAAATCAACCAAAAATGAGGTGTTATCATGCGGAAACCTGTCAAAGAAATTGAAAACGTGTTCCAAAATCATGGCTACTCAATTATAGTTGAAGTAATGCTCGGGTCGGAAAAGGCCTTCGAAGATCGTCTTCGGGGGTCTTCTCTTCCTCCCTAGGTACCTGGTACTTCCCGCACTTTGTCGAATAGCTGATCTGACAAATGATTAAAAGTCTTTTCGTCTTGGTAGGCGAAGGGCTCGTTTTACTGCGAATCTTACTGCAAAATTATGAAAGGTATAAGAATTAGCTAATGTACAAGACATACTGGCGGGTATATTTACCTAGATATTATGCAAGGAGTGTTTTCGGTTCCAGCCGAGGTGGCCGTTTTTCCTAACAACTCCGTATTTTATGGTACTGGTCACTGGAACCCTACATGATCAATGAAACCATATATATGCAAGGCCGCCACTGAACTTATTTGCCAGATCGTTTGGACGGTCTGGTCTTTTTTGCTTTTTCTTGGATTATTTTCACTATCTTTGCATGAAATAGGCGGATTAGCAAAGTAACCCGCCCCTTCCCGAACCGTACAAGCGACTTACGAACGCATACGGCTCTCCATATTCCAAATGAGTTATCGTCGTTTCAACTGATTGAGCTGAAATCTGTCAGCTTCGACATTGGCAAAGCAGTGTCCGCATAAAGGAATTTGTCTCCGGTTGATGTCCAGCATGACAGTGACAATCGGAGAGTAGGGCTTTACGAGTATCCTCTTTGTTTTTCTGTGGTACATGCTGACACGAAAATGCGGATTGCCGCAGATGTAGCAGACACGGGCCAGAGGGTTCATCAAGTTGTACTTGGGCGAGGGCTCAGATATAGCCGCCGACTTAATTTTAGCAAAGAAGTCCTTTTGTCTCGCAAAAGATTTGTATAGTGCCAACGAAACTGAACAGGCTTTATTCTTGGCATTTCTGTACTTAACCGATAGAGATCTTCCAAAGCGGACAAATACTTTCTTAAGGCTGATATCGAATTTGCGTGCCAGGGTTTTAGCGATAGAATACATTACAACGTATTGGATGCGCCAACCCTTAAAGAAGTTGGAACAGCCGCGTTGCTGAGTCAGAAGTCCGCGGAGTACCTGGTTGCCGTATTTGATGATTTCTTTCGGAGGTTCCCTAAGGAGGCGAGAGATACCGATGGGATAATAGCTACCCCTACACATACCGTTCTCACGTAGCTTTTCCAGGATACCCTCCGTATTCATATAGATGCGGAGGGTTGAATCAAAAGGGTTGTAGATGTGAAATTTGCAGTGCTTGCCGATGCCCTTGCGGATAATATATCCAAGAAAAGTCACCTTATCTTCTGCAGCATGCGTGATTTTGGTCTTCTCATCGCTCAGCCTTAAGGATAGCTCGTTGTTCAAGAGCTCCTTGATTTTCTGTTTCAAATCGACTGCATAAGCCTTGGGAGCGATCACGCCAAGCAGAAAATCATCGGCGTAATGCACATATCTCACTCTGCGAAAATTGGGATCATATCTGTCAGAGGACGGGAGGTTTCCCATTGCACCCTTCAATTGTTTAATAGAGTTGGTGTCGCTGCCGTTACTGACCGCCTTTCTGTAAAGGTATCTTGCCTTGGTGTAATCAGAATTTTGTCTACGGTAGGCACCTTTGGTGTCTGTTTTGATAATGTTTTCTATAAAACTGTCCAACTTATCAAGATAGATGTTGCAGAGGATGGGGCTGCAACAGGAGCCCTGTGCGTTTCCGGTTTTGGTTCTCTGAAGAGTATGCTGCAAGTCGAAATAGCCGGCCTTGAGAATCTTATTGATAAGCCGGATGAAACGTTCGTCATTGATACGTTCGAGGAGTATCTTTTCCAGGATACGGTGGTCAATTTCATCAAAGCAGGCGGAAATGTCACCCTCGATAAACCAAATCGTACCCTTCCACGTCTCCACCTCAGCGATAGCTCCTTGAGTGGAGCGCTTTGGGCGGAAACCGTAAGAAAGGTTCGAGAAGGTAGGTTCGTAGATGCACTCCAGGATAAGGCGGATAGCCTCCTGAACAAGCTTGTCCTTTCCATTTGGAAAGCTAAGCTTACGCATTTTGCCATTCTTCTTGGGAATCATCGTTGTTCTGTTTGGCTGAGGTTGGTAGGATTCGTCGCGCATGGAAGAGATAAGTTCTGTAATCCATTCCTCACAGAAGCCGTGCAGGGAGGTGCCATCAGCGCCGGATGTCTCCGCTCCGTCATTGGACTTTACGGAGTTGTAGGCAATGATGTACAAGTCTCTGCTGTAAAACAAGCGATAAAGGTCACTGTTGACATAGCAATGGTTGGTACTGTTACGACGGCGATAACCTTCCAGTCTTTCCACGAGTTTTGATTGCTCCATTCAAAGCAACTCCTTTCAAAATAGGAACTTGGAATACTGCCCCCCTTCACCATGTGCCATCCATTACAGAAGGCCGTTAGGCTACTATTAGGGCTCTCTGCCATATACCGAGAACGGCACTTAGGCAGGTACGTTTAACAGTTTCATATAGTGTATCCATACGTAGGTATCCGGTTGGTCGTGACCCTGCTTACCACAGGTGCGTCAATAGGCCTGCTTATACCCAACTTTCCTCATATTGGGTATACCTATTAATAGCCGGTGCATGACCGTCAGCGTTTCGCAGCCACAGACCCGGATTCAGCCCACAGGCTTTACCATATATGGCCTGACTCGCCAGGCAACTCGACAGCGTTAGCAGTCTAATCCTGACTTTACCGACATGCTGTTGTCCCCCAGAGGTTTTCGCATGAAGTTAGTCGGTTGTCTTACATCGCACCGCAGGAGCGATGATTTCTGAAAAAAATATATATGAAACGCACAACGTGCGCACAGGAAATGAAAGAAAGATGTGGAAATGAGTTAGAGGGTAACTATTTGGTTGGAATAGCAGGACCCTCCATTAAAAAGGAAGATTATACAGAGTAAGAAGTAGTGGATACCTGTCATAACCCGTATAAAAAAAGGTATTCGACTCCAAATAGCGGAACAACAACGATGAATACCGACATGGGGGATGTTTGAGTGAAGAATAACTTAATAAGAATATTTATTTTTCTTCTAGCTTTTTGGATGGTTACTTCAGAGTTGCACAATGTAAATTGGGAGTATCGCACAGTTTTTATTGCATCCATGGTAGTCTGCCTACTGGTTTTATGGGTCGGCAAATGTAAATTTGGACTTGATAAAATTCTTTATGTAAAAGCCTATATATTCACAGGTTGGTTAGTTGTAAGTTTGGCTATTGCCCAAATTGTAGGATGGAACGATTCAAGAGTTATTGCAAATGGTTCACTTTTGGGTATAGTGTATGGACTCATTTTGTTGTATTCAAATGAACATTGGAGCAACGACAAAGATTCGAAATTAGATTAGGTTGCGTCGGCTTTGGCATTAATAAAGGGAGACTGTTCATTTTTTGGAAAATGAGTTTGGGTTCACTATATTCCGTATAATGACATGTGGAAAAGAGAGTGAAGAGTTGTTTGATTTTATAATTCCTTATATGGCTATTGTGGTTATATCTTCGATTTCTCACTCTTATCGGGAAGATGTTATTTTAAGTCTTCTAGTTCTCGTTCCTATCGTATTGATAGAGATTATCTACACGCGCACTAAATATAGAAAGCTGGGCAAAACGCTTGTTAAGCTGAGGAAGACCCCTTCAGTTTTGTCGGGAATACGTGCTTCTTTAGTTATTATTATTTTGTTTGCTATCTTTATCGTCATCGTAAGCTATTTCAGCAATCATAGGATTGGGATACCTTGGATTATTCTCTTTACATTTCAGATTTTATATCAAAAGCTTACAGAGAACTTTCTTCGGGAAGGCCTTATGGAAAATGGGATTTGCGCTAGTAGGCGTCTGATTGATTGGGATACAGTACAATCATATAAATGGATGATTCCTAGAGCAAGGCACGATTACTTTACCCTAAAAATTGAGTATTCAAAGTTTTATACGTTTCACGTAGCTTACTTGAAGGTTTTCGAGGAGCAAAAGGATGAGGTTGATGGATTGATGAAAAAGATGGTTCACGCTTAACAAGGTAGAGAAGGACATAATATTCCCGGACCATCTTATCCCACCTCATCATTATATCCTTGCTAAACCCGCCGGGAAGGTGTCTGTCGCAACTTGTGCGTTTGATATTTAAACCTTGACTGGATCTCGACCATGGAAGCTGGTGCATCCGTTTGGGGTGTCCATATTTGGTCTCTGTCATGGGGGAAGTAGACCGTGAAGGGCAAACTCTTTCTAACTGCGAGGAAGTGTTTGGGTTGATCGGCGAAGGGACTGAAGACATTAGCTAAATACGTAAACTCTCTGCAAATAATCTTATGAAGAAGTAAGGGGAAAAGAGTATGGAAAGCTTACAAGATCTTTTCAAGGAAAAGAACGTTCCATTTGAACTAATCAATCATAAGGTTCCGATCCATACTGCATAGGAGGGTGCAGCGTATTTTGGGATAACCATCGGTCAAACTGCCCCGACATTAATTTTGAAGACAGACAAAGGTTTCTTCGCGTTAATTGTGTCCGGAGACCGTGGCCACATTGATTTTAATGAAGTTGCGACTATTCTAGGATGCAACAAGGTAAAGCTAGCCGGGGCAAGAGATGTTGAAAAAGTAACTGGTTGCACCGTAGGCAGTATCTCCATGGTAGGCCATAATTTACCGTGTGTTGTCGACAAAAGGTTGTATCAATACTCTGCTATATATGGGGGCTCAGGAAAAGAAACATGTACATTGAAAATTAATCCGAGTGCGCTGGAAAAAGTAAATAGAGTTGTGGCTACTCTTGATTAGGCTATCGTTATTTAAGTCTCATTTCTTCCCCCGCAAGATCCCGACGGGATGGGTGTCTTGGTTAACGTGCTCGTTATTATATTTGAAGGTAACTTGTATACCGCCATGGTCGATGAGGGTAGATATACCGCATGCCCGTCCATAGTGGGCTTCATGCTTTATGGGTTTAATTATGGGGGGAATAAGAATGGACAAAACTAAAATCTTCGAATGGATTGGTTTTGTGATTTGTATCTCTGCAATGTGGGTTTATGGAATGATTCGCGATAATGGTCATTATGATACTATCTGGTTATATGTATCTTTTTCTGTCATGCTTATCGGTGGGATTATTACAATTATCGCTTTCTTAATTAGAAAGAAAGCAGGTCAGTCATAGCGAAGTCAATGCGTAGCGTAGGCTAAGGGCCTTGCGGCCCTCTGCCCACGAAACGTACACGACCCTGTCTGGGCGAAATCCGCCGGGGCGGCTGACTATCTAATATTTTCGTTTGTATATGTGTCGGTGACTGGTATCTCTACCATTGGAAAATAGGGCATCCAGTTCTTGGCGTAGCCCAGCTGGGGTTGCGTAATGCTAAACAAGTGAATTATGAGAGACTGGTGTGAATGGTATTTGTGGTGTGATTATAAGCTTACTTCAAGTAGTTGAATAAGAAATTTAGCCGTATTTTAAAGGAGGTCTTGTCAGGTTATGGATAAACTGAGGTATCCTATCGGAGAATTCAACATGTCAGAAGACATTGGTGTGGATCAAATTGGAGAATTAATTATTCAAATAGAGGCTTTTCCTCGTTTATTTGCTGATTCAGTCAAGGATTTGTCTATGGAACAGTTGGATTCTTACTATAGGCCAGGAGGGTGGACAATACGACAAGTTGTTCATCATGTAGCAGATAGTCATATGAACGGATACATTAAGTTTAAACTTGCTTTGACGGAGGATAATCCAATAGTTAAACCTTATAAAGAAGCCTTATGGGCTGAACTTGAAGATGCCCGAACCTTACCAGTTGATGTATCTTTAAAACTTATAGAAACCTTACATTGTAGGTGGGTGACTTTACTTAAATCGTTATCTCAAAGTGAACTAAATCGTCAATTCTACCACCCAGAGGCCGGAGATCTAA
>OMOF01000591.1 GCA_900290375.1 Candidatus Desulfosporosinus infrequens | reverse complement strand
GTATCACAATAGGGAAGGAGGTTCGCAAAGCACTTAATCTGGGGTAGTACCAGCGAAGCTGTCACCAGGGGCAAAGTAAATGGAACATTATAACATTTACTTTGCATCCGAAATAAACCTACATAGAACTATATAAATTGCCCTTTTTGATATATGCTTTACATTTTTTAACTATATCTTCATCAGAATAGCCGTCACAATTCTGTACACAATGAGTACAACCACTGTGGGCATTATTAAAGCAAGTTTTACATTTGCAAGCTTGTTTTCCCTTGCATTTCAATTCATTTAAAACCACTATATCCTCCTTGCATTCCATGGATAATACTAGCGTAGTGGTCACCATCCGCAAAGTAGATGGAAAATACGTTTTTGATTTCCAGTAATTAATCCATTTATAATATAAAATCCTTGGAATGCGAATTAATCAATTCAAGTGATAATTTATTACTTTCACAGTTTGGACACTGGCTAAAATATCCGCCACTCTTGTCACTTACGATATAACCGCCTTCCATGCTGAGTTTGAAAACTAAATCTCTCATTGGCATATTATCTGTTTCATACTTACAATCTTCACAATAAGCATGCGCCGATATTCTTCCCTTTATTTCTAAATACTCTGGTGTACCTGGAGTTTCAATCCGTTGTAATGCATCTTTGTACTCTTGAACACGTTTATTCCAATCTGTTGCTGCTAATGCTTCAGTTTTTTTCCAGTCACCACAAGCAGCATGGACACCGCAAAAATACTTCATACTTTCTCGTTCAGGCTCTAATGAACTTAATTTTGGTTGACCTCCACATACGGGGCATGGTAGTAGATTTTCCATAATTTTTATCCTCCTTACTTCGCAATTTATTCACCTTGTCCATGCTACCCCTGCTTGAGGAAAGGAAAAAGGAAGACGGCGGTACTTATGACCAATAATACAACTCCGACAGGGCGGCGTGGCCTATGGCGTAACCGCCTGTTCTTCGTAAGCGTCGGCCAAAGAAACATTGACACTACACCTTTGTCTTTGCCTTACACTCCAACGTTAGAATAGCCAGGCAAATAGATAACACCTCGTATAATTAGTTCTTTTTGTACACTGTCTGCAAGATTCCAAACTTCTTCTACGGTTAACTCAGTTTCCTTGTTATGTCCAAATATATCAAATACTTTGATGTACTGATCTCCTTGGGTGTAAATAGTTGTTAATTCAGTACAAAATAAATTTTTTACCAAAATCAATTCATTACCAGTAAGTGTAAAGCGAAACTCCTGACCACATTCATAACAAATTACTTTATTTATTTTATTTGGAATCATATAAACAGATAAATAACTAACTTCTTTTTGGCAATTAGGGCAAATTATTTGTTTCGTTTTAGAATCAAAATATTCACAATCAGTATCATCATAATTATCATGTGAAATACAACCATCATATTTGCAGTAACGGCTTCCATTTTCAAAAATTACTGCTTTACAATCTATACATTCAGACATTTCTTTACCCTCCCTTGTATAGTTTTAGCCTTAATATCCGGTACATAAAGCGTTCCGCATTTGACACTCCTACGGCTAAAGCCGATGGGAGTGTCAATAGGCATTTAATATTTGATTTCTTGTTCATGGGGTGCGCTTTTCCTTACTCTAAGGATCACCAGTTTTTAAATATATCTCACGCTTTACAATCATCCAGCCTGTCACCGGACTTAATAAGCCACCATTCCTTCATCGACTCACCATATTTCCACAAATCATATTTCTTACCATGCGTA
>OMOF01000124.1 GCA_900290375.1 Candidatus Desulfosporosinus infrequens | reverse complement strand
GCATGAATTGTTATTTGCAATACAAAATGCCTTGAAAATATACCAAGAAGATAAACTGGTATGGAGCAATATATGTCAAAATGCTTTGGCGAGTGATTTTGGTTGGGACAGATCCGCAAATGCCTATATCGAAATCTATGAATCATTATTATGATAGGGTTTAATGCGTACCATAATTCTCATGATCTGTTTTACCGTACACCGTTTGGCGCAGTCTCATGTGGACAACGGATAACTTTCCGTATAAGAACGTTTTCGAAGGTTCCTGTTGAGACCTGCACTCTGCGTCTCTGGGAAACGGACCGGGAAGTAACTATTGCTATGCATCAAACGACCGGGAATAAGCAAAGCTCAGCTTCGGATTCGGAACCCAATAACCCCATTGAAGATAGGGGATTATTTGAGGGAAGCTATGAAGTACCCGCCAGCCCGGGGCTGATCTGGTACTATTTTGTGATTCGGGTAGGTTCTCAAACTTATTATTATGGCAACAACCTAAAAAAACTTGGAGGTGAGGGCAAGCTCTGGGAGCAGGAGCCTCCTTCCTATCAAATTACTGTTTATCTTCAGGTAGAAGTACCTAAGTGGTATCAGCGAGGGTTGATGTATCAAATCTTTGTCGATCGATTTTATAACGATCGCCAAGACAGCTTCACCCTTTATCCGCGGAAAAATGCTCTGCTCCATGCCAATTGGTCTGATCTGCCGATCTATATCAAGGATGAACTAGGCAGAGTGACCGATTGGGACTTCTTTGGAGGGACTTTGCAAGGGGTCATCGAAAAGTTACCCTATTTTAAAGAATTAGGCGTTAGCATTCTTTATTTTAACCCCATTTTTGACGCCCCAAGTAATCACAAGTATGATACGGCGGATTATCATCAGATTGATCCCATGTATGGAGATGATACTGTATTTAAACGCCTGATCGATACTGCCAGACAATCTGGAATCTCTATTATATTGGATGGGGTCTTTAGTCATACTGGAAGTGATAGTATCTATTTTAATAAATATGATACTTATCCGGGGGTGGGGGCGTACCAATCGCTTGATTCCCCCTATTATGATTGGTACAAGTGTAAATCAGAGAGTCATGAGTATGAATGCTGGTGGGGCGTTGATTCTCTTCCTGAAGTGAACGAGATGAACCCTTCCTACCAACAATTTATTTATGGCTCGCAAGAAAGTGTTATTAATAAGTGGTTAAACTTAGGGATTGCTGGTTGGCGATTGGATGTTGCTGATGAACTTCCAGATGAGTTCATTCAAGGACTTCGACAAGCCGTTAAGAGTATCCGTCCAGAGGCGGTTCTGATCGGGGAAGTATGGGAAGACGCTTCGAATAAAATAAGCTATAATAAACAACGCGAGTACTTCTTAGGGAATGAACTGGATGCGACTATGAACTATCCATTCCGCGCTAGTTTTCTGCGGTTCATTCTTGGACAAAGTGGTTCCAATTCCACTCATCAAGAAATTATGAGTTTATACGAAAATTATCCCCGCGAGAATTTTTATGCAGCGATGAACATAATCGGTAGCCACGATACGACGCGAGTTTTAACACTTTTAGGAAATGCCCCGCCCGAACAAGTTCTAACTAAGACCGAGCAGAGAACCTATCAACTTACCCCTTTGGCCCGACAATTGGCAGTGCAAAGGCTTAAATTGTTTAGTTTGGTTCAAATGACCTTCCCTGGAGTCCCGTGTATCTATTATGGAGATGAAGCTGGCGTTGAAGGTTATCCTGATCCATATAATCGTGGAACCTACCCTTGGGGTAAGGAAGACAAAGAAATCGCCCAGTGGTATAAACGAATTCTGCGCCTGCATGCTGAATTTGAAGTTTTGAAATCAGGCGATTTCAGGTCGTTCTATTTTGAACCAGATGTGTATGGGTTTTCGCGAGCAGGGGACGAAGAAGAAATCATTATCCTTATCAATCGTCATTTAGGGGAAACAAAAATAGTGAATCTCGCTACTGAGTTGCAACCCTCCTCTTTTGTCATCGACTTACTTGAGGGAAAAAGATTGGACCCAAAAACGTTAAGTGCCTTACCAATAGGAGCTCTGAGTGGCAGAGCCTTGTTGATGAAAAATGATCTGCCGAATAACTTACAACTTGACCGTTCGTGTGGTGTTTTATTGCATATCAGTTCTTTGCCTTCATCTTGGGGCCTTGGAGATTTTGGCAAAGAGGCCTATGAATTTATTGATTTTTTAGCGGACTCCGGACAATCTTTGTGGCAGGTGTTACCTCTCAATCCTACCGGAGTTGGAGATTGTCCCTATCAAAGTGAGTCTGTTTTCGCTGGGAACCCGGTGTATATCAGTATTGACCACCTGATCAGTGAGGGACTTTTAAGCTCAGTGGAGACCCGCCAAAAATACGAACAGGTTATGAGCTTGAACCTGAGGAGAAGTTTCTTATCCTTAGCTTTTAAAGAGTTAAAACTTGATTTACTCCACGAGGCCTATCAACGATTTAGAACTCAACTTGGATCTATCCCCAGTAAGTCGTTTGGTTCTACGAAATCGACGTACCTTGCCAAGGAAAATTTTATACAATTTGAAACTAAAAATAAAGAGTGGCTTGACGATTACGTTCTCTTCAGGGTATTAAAGGATCATTTCGGAGATATTCCATGGTATGACTGGGATACTGAGCTTACTTTACGCGAGACGGAGGCGTTAGCCAAGTATTCTATGCTTCTGCAAGAAGAAATGGATTTTATAAAATTCCTACAATATACCTTTTTCTATGAATGGGATAAACTCAAAACCTACGCCAAGACTAAAGGCGTACAAATGATTGGAGATGTACCTCATTTTGTGGCAGCCGATAGCTGTGATGTATGGGTGAACCGCAGTTTGTTTGTGCTGGATGAGCAGGGTAGACCGGCTAAAACAGCTGGAGTACCGCCTGACTATTTCAGTAAGACAGGTCAGTTATGGGGGAATCCGATCTATAATTGGGACAATCTAGCCGCTACTCAGTATGATTGGTGGAAAAAGCGCGTACGGTTCGGGTTAGAGTTGTTTGACTTCATTCGACTAGACCATTTCCGTGGTTTTGAAGCCTATTGGGAGGTTGATGCTGGAGAAGAAACAGCGGAAAAGGGTCGCTGGATTAAGGGACCAGGCAAAAGATTTTTTGAAAGCTTAGTCGAAACGTTTGGAAAATGCCCCTTTATTGTTGAGGACTTAGGATTCATAACTCCAGAAGTCAAAAATTTAAAACAAATTTTTGGTTTTCCTGGGATAAAGGTACTTCAGTTTACACCTTTATCAGAAATATCGATGGACCAGGAAACTAATTTTGTCTATTATACTGGAACTCATGATAATAACACCCTGCTTGGCTGGTATGAAAAAAATCTTGCGGCAGAGGAGGGCAATTCGGACAGCAGTCAGATAGACCAAAAAGCTCTGAGCAAACAAGCGTGTCGCAAATTGATCGAAGAAACCTATTTGAGCCAAGCAGCGTGGGTAATCATACCAATGCAAGATATTTTAAGTTTGGGTGAGAAAGCCAGAATGAATGTCCCGGGAACTATTCACGGAAATTGGCAGTGGCAGGTGGATAAAACTCTAATTACGGATGAAATAAAACTATGGCTCCGTACCCAAGCTGAAAAAACAAGGAGATAATCCTACAGAAAAAGGTTCATATCTAGATTGAACTGGTTATGAACTCTACTAGAATTGAACTTTTAATAACTACATTACTAACAAAGGGTTGTCTTACTAAGACAACCCTTTGTATAAATAAATGGTTTTGAAAAAGGCTACCACCTTCTTCAGATGATAGCCGAAAACAGAAGCATATTTTAGAAAATAACTCCTAAAGCGATAAGAATTAAAATAGCAATTGCAATAATTCCTACACCAACCCCTGCACCGACGCCCGGAGCAACGGGGGGAGGACAACATGCTCCACCCATTCCAGCATAACCCATTCCATACATAATAACTTCCACCTTTCTAATTTAGAATACAATTCCCATTGCGATAAGCAGAAGAATAATTACGACAACTACAGCGATTCCTGCACCAAAGCCATGTCCAGTTCCACAAGCAACTCCGTCAACGCCACCAAATGCCATTTTCATTACCTCCCTTTCCAGTAGATAATACATAATATGCAGTTGCTGTTTATTATGGAACAATATGGTAATTGTTGTTTATATATTGTCAAAGCTGCCCAGTGACATTAGTTGAGGTGTAAACATATGAATGAAGTTATATTAAGTAAATCTGAGTTGATTCCCATTGAGCGTTCTATTCAAGCTGAATTACTTCTCTTGTTGGGACAAAGACCTTCTCATGGGTATGAATTAATCCAACGTTTAAATGAAACTAGTTTTAAAAGTGGTGAAGCGGATGCAGCAACGGTCTATCGTAACCTTAGACGTATGGATAAGGATGGGTTAATTAAATCCCATTGGGAAGTCGGGGAGTCGGGACCAGGGAGGCGCCTCTACGAATTAACAATTCATGGAGAAGAATCTTTAAAGGTATGGGCTCAATGCATAGCTCAACAAAAGGAGAAATTAGAGAATTTTATGCAAGCCTATTTGCAGTTTGAAATATCTTTGTCCACAAGAGCAAAGGGGGTTAATGTAACTTGATAGGTTCTAATCAAACCCTTAGAATTCTTCATGCTGGCGCATTAGAACGAGTTGTAAAGAAATGCCTGGAACACTTTACTAAGCAAAACCCAGGTCTGAAATTTGAGCTAGAAGGGGTGGGCTCAAGAGAGGGGGCCAAACGGTTATTAGCCGGAGAAGAATATGACATCATTGCTTTAGCTGATCAGGCGCTATTTGAAGAGTTGCTTGTACCTAAGCTAGTTGAAAATTACTTTGTTTTTGCTGCGGATCAAATTGTTATTGGCTATAATCACTCTTCAAGAGGAAGCGCGGAGATTACTTCGAAAAATTGGGCGGATATGTTACTTAAACCACAAGTCACCTTTGCCCGTTCTGATCATCATCTTGATCCCTGTGGCTATAGAACGCTTATGGTTTGGCAATTGGCAGAAATATTTTATGATAAACCAGGTTTATGCTCAATTATGGAAGACACCAGTTTTCCATATTCTACTTACCCTAAATCCTTAGATCTTGCTGGTGCTTTATCTAAGGGAAAGGTTGATTATGCTTTTCTATATTCTTCACAAACTAAGCAATTTGGACTTCCCTCTATAATTTTGCCAGCAAAGGTTAACTTATCTAACCCTGCTTATGCTGATTTTTATAACCAGGCTGCAGTATCCCTTGAAGGCATAATGCCGAGTAAAAGTGTCATCGTTCACGGTAAACCTATTGAATTTGCTATTGGAATAGCTAATGGTTCAGAATATTATGAGTTGTCTAAATCATTTATTGATCTTTTAACTGATTTGGAAGGAAACTTAATTTTGGAAGAGTGTGGTTTTATTCCGTGTTAATTTAAAAGGCTATCACCTTTTCAGATGATAGCCCACAATGCAATCTTTATCAGGTAACTAATTATTCGGGGAGAAAGGTCGCACAATCTGTCATTTCTGTGGTACTGGCGTTAGGGGCTTGTACTTCGATCCTGTCTGCATGACAATGATCACCTGTACCATAATAATGACAAGTATTTACCAGACATTTAATTCCGCCGTTAGGTTTAGGCATTTTTTTAGCTTGTTGTGACATGCTTTATCCTCCTTTAAATTTAAAGTACAGACTTATTTTCTCCGGGTTACTGAGTTTCATGAATCCCAATTCATGGGAAGTGTGATCATTTGCTATTTGAGGAAATAATCAAAAATTTCAGTCGTCTTGCTAGATTGTCCTACAAAAAGCCGATTGCAGTATGATATAATCTATGACCGAGGGGTGATATCCAAAATGGATCAACAACAGCTCAAGGAAACGCTGGCCAAAATACTTGAGGCTCAAAAGGAACTCGAGAAAAAACATGACTTGATGAACAAAAAGTTAGACGAGCTAACCAATAAACAAGAAGCCTTGAGCAAACAGTTGGGTAAGATCGAACTTATCCTTGAACAAGATATATTTAAAAAGATTAGTGCCTTGCAAGATTCATACGAAGGACAAAAAGAAACTACAGGAAGAGTCGATCCCTTGATTGCAGCAGGCAAAAAATTTAAGCACTTTAATTAATGCCCTTTTGCCAAAATTGGGATTTATATGATTCTTGCAAATTATCAAACAAATTGCGAAATAATTATATCAAATCCTTGAAAAGTGATGTAAAATATATACATTGAGATGTAGCAAGTGAAAAATGAACTCTTTAGGCATTTGGATAGGAGTAAGTTTCTTGTCCAGCAATGAGAATAGAAATTTTACTTGCTGAAATCTTATGTGTATTTTTATTTAATCTCAGATGCTCTATGTCTCGTGAAAAATGTACCAATTAGACTTGCTGCAGTGGAATCGTAGATCTAAGTATTAAAGGAGTGATAATTAGTGTCTTGCGAATGTGAAAAAAAACTGGAAGCAGAATTTAGTACGACTAAGGTTGATATATCTCTAATGGATGAGGTAATTAACAAGTTTAACCGTGAAAACGGAAACCTAATTAGCGTGTTACAGGACGCTCAGGAGGCATATGGATATCTGCCACTTGATGTTTTACAGATGATTGCGGATAGGACAGGCAGTAAAAGAGCTAAGATCTACGGCATCGCGACGTTCTATTCCCAATTCAGAATGAAACCTCGTGGAAAATATATTATTCTTACTTGTCAAGGAACAGCTTGTCATGTTAATGGCTCGGATGCCATCGCGGAAGCCCTTTGTGAAGAATTAAACATTAAGGTAGGAGACTCCACGAGTGATTGGATGTTCTCTCTTGAGGAAGTCGCTTGTCTTGGTTGTTGTAGTCTTGCTCCCGTTATTATGATTAACGGTGAAGCCTTTGGCAATTTGACACCCAAAAGCGCAAGGAAAATTATCAAAGATATTTACGCCTCGGAAAAGGGGGAAGCTGGTAAATGAAGATTAGAATAGGATTTGGTAGCTGTGGGATTGCTGCAGGAGCGAAAAAGGTAACCGATAAATTTAGCCAAATACTTGCTGAAAAGAATTTGAGCATCGATGTTTCGGTTACGGGTTGCATCGGCATGTGTTTTTATGAGCCGATCGTAGACATTATTGATGACAATGGTGTCTTTACGTATGCCAAGGTCACCCCAAGTATGGTAGAAGAAATCATTGAACAGCATATTGTTAATGGCCAACCAATTCAAGAGCATCTTGTCTCGACAACTGAACATCCTTATCCTGAGTTAAAAAATCAAGTGAGAATTGTCCTGAAAAATTGCGGCATTATTAATCCTGAGAAGATTGAAGATTATACTGAAAATGATGGATATAAAGCACTGAACAAAGTAGTCAATGAAATGACCCCAGAAGCGGTTATCGAAGAAATTAAACTTTCGGGACTCAGAGGTAGAGGGGGAGCTGGTTTCCCAACTTGGTTCAAATGGGATGCTGCCCGAAAGTCTAAGGGATCGAAAGATAAATATGTCGTTTGTAACGCTGATGAAGGCGATCCAGGCGCGTTTATGGATAGAAGTGTTCTTGAGGGAGACCCTCATGCAGTGCTGGAAGGTATGATCATTGCTGGTTATGCCATGGATGCTAATTACGGCTTTATCTATTGTCGGGCTGAATATCCACTGGCTATTGAGAGACTCATCATTGCAATTGATCAAGCCAGAGAGAAAAATTACCTCGGCAAGAATATTCTTGGTTCAGGTTTCGACTTTGACATTGTCATTAAGACCGGAGCTGGAGCCTTTGTTTGCGGTGAAGAGACAGCCTTAATCGCCTCTCTGGAAGGAGAGCGTGGTATGCCACGGCTAAAACCACCGTTCCCGGCTCAATCCGGTTACTTTGGCAAACCAACTAATATTAATAACGTAGAAACCTTCGCCAATGTTCCTTGGATATTTAATAATGGCGGAGCGGCCTTTGCAGCTTATGGTACTAAGACCAGTAAAGGTACTAAGGTTTTTGCACTGGCAGGGAAAATTAAAAACGGTGGACTGGTTGAAGTGCCAATGGGTATGACTTTAAGAGAAGTTATCTTTGGCATCGGCGGCGGAATTAAGCAAGATAATGAATTTAAAGCGGTTCAAATGGGCGGACCTTCTGGGGGATGTATACCACGTGCCCTCCTTGACACTCCGGTGGATTATGAATCGATTAATCAAACCGGTGCCATTATGGGTTCAGGTGGCATGGTGGTCATGGATGAAGAAACCTGTATGGTAGATATGGCCAGATTCTTCCTAGACTTCACCTGCAAAGAATCCTGTGGTAAATGCACCTACTGTAGAATTGGCACCAAGAGAATGCTTGAGATACTGGATAGAATTGTTGTCGGAAAGGGTAATATTGAGGACCTCGATACTCTTCAAACCCTCTGTACCAGTATCAGAGACGGATCACTCTGCGGACTCGGAGCTACTGCGCCTAATCCTGTTCTTACCACCATCCGCTATTTTAGGGATGAATATCTGGCCCATATTGTCGACAAAAAGTGTCCAGCTAAGTCGTGTAAACCTCTCTTAACCTATACGATTGTTGCAGAGACTTGTATCGGGTGTACTTTATGTTCGCAAAAATGTCCTGCTGAAGCTATTACGGGTGAATTGAAAAAGCCTCATGAAATCGATCAAGCTAAGTGTATTAAATGCGGCAACTGTGTGACAGTATGTAAAGCTAAGGCTATCGCTGTAGAATAGAAGGGATGTGACATTGGTGGATATGATAAGAGTTAATATAAATTCTCGAGAATTGACGGCTCAAGCAGGAGAGACTATTTTAACGATAGCTCTTGCTAATGGAATAGAAATCCCCAACCTCTGTTATGATAATCGGATGAAGATTTATGGCGCTTGTGGTGTCTGTGTTGTTGAAGTGGACGGTATGCCAAAATTAGTAAGAGCGTGTTCTACGCTCGCTGTTGATGGCATGATCGTAAAAACTGAAACCGATAGAACGATAGCTGCTCGAAAAGTGGCCTTTGAATTATTAGCTTCTGACCACAGAGGAGATTGTCGCCCTCCTTGCGTCGTTGCCTGTCCGGCCCATACCGATTGTCAAGGGTATGTCGGCCTGATTGCCAATGGTCAGTATGAAGAGGCCATCAAGGTCACAAAGGACATTTTGGCCCTCCCTGCCAGTATTGGCAGAATCTGCCCTCATCCTTGCGAAACAGAGTGTCGACGTAAAAATGTTGAAAGTCCTGTCGCCATCGCCGATCTGAAAAGGTTCCTCGGTGACATTGATATCAGCAATGGAACTTATGTTCCTATGCTTAAACCACAAAGCGGCAAAAAGGTTGCGATTATTGGAGCAGGTCCAGCCGGCATTTCTTGCGCTTATTTCCTGGCTCGGTTTGGCCACCAGGTCGTTATTTATGAAAATCAGCCTTATCCCGGAGGAATGCTCAGATATGGTATTCCAGAATACCGTCTGCCTAAAGAAATTCTGGATGCTGAAATCAACACTCTCAGGAAAATGGGCGTTGAAATCAAATGTAATGTCAAACTTGGTGAGGATATTAGCCTTCTCTACCTCAAGAAAATTTATGATGCTGTCTTCGTAGCCATTGGAGCTTGGGAAAGTACAAGCATGGGCTGTGCGGGAGAAGACATGGAAGGTGTTCTCGGGGGCATTGAGTTTTTAGGAAAAGTAACCAATTCTGAGCCTTTGTATATGGGCAATAAGGTTATCGTCGTGGGTGGTGGAAACACTGCCATGGACGTGGCGCGGACGGCAGTACGTATGGGAGCCGAGCACGTTCAAGTTATCTATCGCAGAACCAGAGATGAAATGCCCGCAGAAAAAATTGAGATCGATGAGGCAGAAGAAGAAGGCGTTGAATTTACGTTCCTTGTCGCCCCTGTTGAAATTATCGGCGATGGAACCAGAGCAAAAGCTGTCCGGTGTCAAAAAATGAGTCTGGGAGAACCCGATGCCTCCGGTAGAAGAAGTCCTAAACCTATTCCCGGCGAAGAAGTCACCCTTGACGCAGATCTTATTATTTCGGCGATTGGTCAGCAAGTGAATGCTCGGAGTATTAAAGAACTTGAAGTTTCCAAACGGGGCAACATTAACGTTGATCCCAATACCTTTGCCACAAATATGGAAGGTGTCTTTGCTGGGGGCGAAGCAGCAACCGGTCCCAAAATCGCTGTTATCGCGATAGCTCAAGGGAATAATGCCGCCAAGGTAATTGATAGCTATTTATATGGTCAAATCATTCCGGTTTCGGAAGCTTCGATCATTACCCAAACTGATTTAACGGAAGCGGACTTTGTGCACATCGAAAAACAAGACAGACAACATGCTTTTGTCGTAGATGAGCAAAAACGTAAGCTTAGCTTTAGCGCAATTTCAGATACCTTTACTGAAGAGGCTGCTCTGAAGGAAGCTTCGAAATGTCTGGAGTGCGGCTGTCATGATTATTTTGAATGTAAGCTGGTTAATTATTTCGGCAAATATAATATCAATACGACGGCCATAGTTGGCGAAATGCATAAAAGAGAAGAAGCGCAAACTCATCCCTTTATTCTCAGAAATCCGGATAAGTGCATTTTATGTGGTCAGTGCGTCAGAGCCTGTGAAGAAAGACTTGGTATTCTCGCCATAGGACTGGAAAAAAGAGGCTTTGATACTCAGGTAATTCCAGAATTTAATCTTCCTCTTCAGGAAAGTGCCTGTATCTCCTGTGGACAGTGCATCGATGTCTGCCCAACGGGAGCATTAATGGAAAGGGCCGCTGTACCCAAACAAGTTCCGGTGGAATTTGATAATGTCAGTTCCGTCTGTAACTATTGTGGAGTTGGCTGTAACATTATTCTTCAATCCAAAGGCAGTCTTGTGTTTAAATCTCTCCCTGACAGAAGTCAAGACGAAGGTTTATTATGCGTTAACGGCCGATTCGGCATTGGCTTTGTCAATGATCAAAGTCGACTTAAAACGGCTCTGGTCCGCAGAAAAGACAGTACCCTTGAGGTTTCTCTCGAGGAAGCCTTAACTTTAACTTCGAAAAATCTCCAATTAGTTCAAGGTCAATTTGGCAAGGACAGTGTAGCCATTTTCGCCTCCCCACGTTTTACCAATGAAGAAGCTTTTATCTTGAAAAAAGTTGCTGACAAATTGGGAACAACCTTTATTGGCTCAATGGCTGAAAAGGATATTTCAGGGACCGAAAGCGTTCTGGGTTCCAACGCTTCTGCCAACAGCTATGAGGAACTATACAGTACTGATTTGATAATTTCTGTCGGTAATATTGCCGAAAATAACCCGGTTATGGGAGTGAAGATTAAGACTGCTGCTCTGAAAAAAGCTAAACTGGTCTCCATCAGTAATGGTAAGACCAGAATGGATGAATGTGCTGATTTCTCCCTAAAACTTGACAATAGTTTAGACTTCATCAAGTCCTTAATCAAAGCGCTCTTGGACGGTGGCTATGTCAACCAAGCACAAGTAGAAAATAGCGCCGTAGATCTAACCAATCTCAGTGATTATGTTAAGGATGCCCAAGCTTCTGAGGATGCCACTAAGCTTGCCAAAATGTATGGAGAAGCTAAAAAAGCAATCATCGTTATTGATGACAATATTGTCACAGCAGATGCGATTAAATTATTGGCTGATATGGCAGTTATTACTGGCAAAATGGGTAAACCTCATAGCGGAATTATTTTGATGCGTTCCAATTGTAATTCGCAAGGATTTATCGATATGGGTGTTAACGTTCCAGGCAAGCAGATTATTGAACAAATCAACGCTGGAAAAATCAAAGCTGCCCTGATTATTGGAGAAGATCTCGTAGGAACTGATCCAACGCTCGCTGAAGCCTTGAAGAAGCTTGATTTTGTGGTAACACTCGATATCTTTGAGACCGCTACGACAGCGATGTCTAACATCGTGATTCCAATCGGGAGTTTTGCGGAAGCTGAAGGTACCTTTACGAGATCCGATCGTAAAATTCAAGCGATTAATCCCGCCATTAGCCTTGCCAATCAAAACACCGTTTTTGCTACTTTAGCAAAGTTAGGTCAATATCTCGGTATTAAGATTGCCAGTGTCAAGCAAGCTACTGAGATGTTATCTTCTGATGTACCAGCATACAGTGGTTTATATCTGGCCCAAAATTCAGATACCGCGATTTACACCCCCAATAGCCGAAGCAATCCGTGTGGTTCCCAGGTACTTTATACAGACGGCTATAATAAAGAAGACAAGAAAGCCGTTTTAGCTGTACCTGAAGGGGACAAGATGTTCATGGACAAACAAGTCTATGATACGGTTCAAAAGAAATTCAATGTTTATCGGAAAGAAAATGGGTTAAAATAAGGATTACTAAGATCTTTAAAATACCTGTGATTATTTAACCACTAAAATGTTCAATATTGAGTCAGAATAGCAGTGTATTATATCAATACACTGCTATTCTCTGATTATCAAGAACATAGGCAGGGCGTTGTCTTGACGAAAGGTTGTTGAGAGGAAACTATGGCACGAGACAAAGATCGACATACTTGGCGCGAAGGATACACAACAGGAAGTTGTGCAGCTGGTGCAGCTAAAGTGGCCTGCCAGTTGCTTAGAGGAGACAATTTGCCTGAAAGCGTAGATATACCTCTTCCTAATTCCGCGCGTTTAACGATGCCTATCCAGGGGGGAGAAGCGATCTATCCGCTTGCTAAGGCGAACATTCTCAAAGACGGTGGAGATGATGCGGATATTACGCATGGCCTGGAGATCCAAGCAGTAGCACGTTTTATTTCGCCCCAGGGAGAAGTACATATCCGAGGCGGTCAGGGGGTCGGGACCGTCACAAAAAAAGGCCTAGCAATCGAGGTTGGAAAAAGCGCTATTAATCCAGTGCCGAGACAAATGATCCTGGAAGCGGTACGGGAGGTCTTCCCCCAAGCAGAACTCGAAATTGTAATCGAAGTCCCTACCGGAGAAGCTGCTGCTATGCGCACCCTTAATCCAAGGTTGGGGATTATCGGAGGAATTTCGATCTTAGGAACGAGTGGGATTGTCCGACCGATGTCTGAGGAAGCCTTTAAAACCTCCATCCTACCTGAATTAGATCAAGCGGTGGCATATGGGCATAAAGCCATAGTGCTCACTCCTGGGCACTATGGTTATAGAGTTGCGACTGAGCGCTTTAAGGTCCCGTCCGAAGCTGTGATCCAGATGAGTAACTTTGTGGGGTATCTTCTGGAAGAAGCGGCTTACCGAGGGATAGAACAGGTTATTTTACTGGGTCATATCGGCAAGCTGATCAAAGTAGCTGGAGGGATTTTTCATACCCATAATCGTGTCGCCGATGCCCGGATGGAAATTTTAGTGGCCCACGCCGCTTTGTCTGGAATTAAGGTGGACACCTTGGCTCGTCTTGCCGAGTTACCAACAACTGAAGGAGGCGCTTCGGAGCTTTTACTTTTGGGAGAGCAAAGGTTGTTACATCATCTGGCGAGTTTAGCTAGCGCAAGGGCCCAAGCGTTCACTTGTGGGCAACTGACCGTTGGGACGGTCATGACATTATTAAACGGCCATCCAGTTGGCTGGGATTCGGAAGCCCGTAAAATCGCAGAAGAACAAGGTTGGGAGTGGTTGATTGAGTCCTGAGTGATTAATCAGAGGTTTTAATTGTTTTATAAAGAATTTCTTTCTAAAAAGAGGAATTTAGTATATAATTACAGAATATAATACTCTCCTTCGCAATACACCACGGATGAATTAAATAGCATTATCTTAAGGTTCCTTAGCAATAGAGGATCTATAAGGGGAAGTCGGTGAAAATCCGACGCGGTCCCGCCACTGTAAACAAGGAGTTCTCTTCAGAAATCCTACCAACAAAGGTTAGGAAAAAGTAGAGAATGATGATTTGAAGCCAGGAAACCTACCTTAAGTAGCATCACAACCCTACGAGCGATAGGAGATGTGTGTGTTTATTTAGGGTGAACCATACGAGCCGCTCAGGCTCGTTTTTTATTACCCATTAAACAAGGGAAGAAGGTTTTCAATGTTACAAGTGATCGGCATCGGTCCTGGACGATCTGAATGGTTACCGCCAGTAATCACTGAGCTTGTAAAAAACTGTGAAGTTTTGGTTGGAGGGTCTAGAGCTCTCGAACTCTTTCCTGATTTCGAGGGACGTCAGTGTTCCCTATCTGGTGACCTACATAGCAGTATTGAAGTAATCCGCAAGGCGCTTTTAGAAGAAAAGGTTGTGGGAGTTTTAGTCTCTGGCGACCCAGGATTTTTCAGCTTTTTACCGAGACTAAAAAAAGAATTTCCAGAGGAAACAATTGAGGTCTATCCCGGAATTAGTTCACTCCAATTCGCCTTTGCGAGAGCTGGGCTGGCTTGGCAAGAGGCAACCTTTGCCAGCGTTCATGGTCGTGGGTTATCTGTACTGCCTCAGATGATAACTCGTCCAACAGCGGTTCTAACAGGTGGAGAAAATACTCCTCAGAAAATCGCCCAACTCTATCTGGAGCGCGGCTACAATCTACAGATCTCGGTCGGGAATGCCCTTGCTTATCCAGAGGAATTATGGATATCGACGGATGCAGAGCATTTGGCACTGGAAAAGACCGTGTTAAAGAATGCTATTGTTATCCTGTATCCTGTTAGCCAGCAATTCACTAAGCAAGGTTCAGGCTACAGGCTTGGGATTCCGGATGAAGAGTTCCTGCGTGGTAAAGTTCCTATGACGAAGGCTGAAATTCGAGTGCAAGTGCTTGCCAAGGCCCAAATTTCCCTCTCTGACCGAGTTGTGGACATCGGAGCTGGTACAGGAAGTATCAGTATTGAGGCCGCCAGTTTCGCTGCTGAAGGGGTTGTTTATGCGATTGAACATAATCCAGAGGCTCAAGAACTTATTCTTGCCAATCAGAAAAAGTTTGGCGTCTCGAATTTGCGTCTGATTGCTGGCGCTGCACCGGATGTTTTTGGAGAACTTCCCCCTGTTGATGTCTGTATCATTGGCGGTAGTAAGGGGAGATTGCCTGAAATCCTTAAACAGGTACCACTCGTTGTGGGAGGAAGAATTATAATTACGGCAGTAACGCTCGAAACAGTAGCTCAAGGACTGAAACTGCTGACTGAGCTTAACTATCAGGACATCGATACTGTTTCTATTCAAGCGGTCCGCTGGAAGGCGGTTCAAACCGTACATATGGCCCAAGCCATGAATCCAGTCTTTATATTATCGGCACGAAAAGGGGAAAATATATGAATACAACGTGGGGAAAATTATATGGGGTCGGGGTTGGCCCCGGTGATCCTCGTCTTTTGACCTTACTGGCCGTTGACATTTTACAAACCGTCGATGTGGTCGCCATCCCGAAATCCAAGCTGGAGCGGGAAAGCGTCGCCTGGGATATTGCAAAAGTTCACTGTCCGCCTAACGTCCGTCTCATTGAACTCGAATTGCCCATGACCTCGGATCAACAGGTTTTGGCAAAGGCCTGGCAAGATGGGGCTCAAACCCTCCTCGGCGAACTGAAACAGGGCAAATCTGTTGCCTTTATCACCTTAGGTGATCCTTCACTCTATAGTACTTACAGTTACTTACTTAACCTCCTCCAAGCAGAACTACCCAAGGAATGTATTGCAACGGTACCTGGAATCACGGCAATGGCTGCGGCTGCGGCGAAGATCAACTTGCCTTTGGCAACGGGGGATGAGCCCTTACTTATTTTGCCTAGTACCGAAGATGTGGGTGAATACCTCAATTTCCCCAATTTGGTCTTAATGAAAGTGTCGAGAAGACTTCCCGAGATGTTGACTCTGCTCGAAGAAAGGGGAAGAAAGGCGGTCTTGTTAACTCGACTCGGACAGCCCGGGGAGAATATCCGCTGGGAGCCTAAACCGCTTGACTTTGTTTCAGAAAAAGTCGATTATCTCAGCCTGTTACTGGTAAAAAAAGATTTGTTAGGGAGGAAAAATGGTGAGTCTGAAAAAAACTAACGGCCACGTTATTTTTGTAGGAGCCGGGCCAGGCGATCCTGAGTTGATTACGGTCAAAGGATCCCGCGCACTGGAGCGAGCGGACCGTGTTATTTACGCCGGCTCCTTAGTTAACCCGGAATTGCTCGGAATTTGTCGCGCAGGTATACCTATCCATGACAGTGCTCATCTCACTCTAGAAGAAGTGGTCAAGTTAATGTATGAGGGAACTTTGCAAGGGGAAACTATTGTGCGTCTTCATACTGGTGATCCCAGTGTGTACGGAGCAATTAAAGAGCAATTCGACCACTTAGACAAACATAATATTCCTTATTCTGTAATTCCAGGGGTCAGTTCGGTGTTTGCGGCCGCTGCGGCGGTTCGGCGGGAATTTACCTTGCCTGAGATCAGTCAAACCTTGATTCTGACCCGCTTGGCTGGCCGAACCCCTGTACCAGAGAGTGAAGCGCTTGCCAAATTAGCGAAACATCAGGCCAGTATGGCGATTTTCCTAAGTGTCCAGGATATGGGATCTGTAGTTAAAGCCTTGCTGGAAGGCTACCCTGCCTCAACCCCCATCGCCGTCATTTCTAAAGCAAGTTGGCCGGATGAAGAGATTATTCTGGGGACCTTAGCAACGATTGAAGAAAAGGTTAAAGCGGCGGGCATCCGGAAACAGGCTCAAATTCTAGTCGGAGACTTCTTAGATCCGGCCAACGGATACGCTCGTTCTAAGCTTTATGACCCAACCTTTACACATGAATACCGCCAAGGCACTGAAACGTGAAAGTTGCACTTGTGGCCTTGACTGATCGTGGCCTGGCCACAGCCAGGCGTATCAGCAAAGAGCTTCCGAACACAGTAGTTCGCGCACTTTTTATTCATGACAAAGTCCTTAGACAAGAAGTCTTGAGCCAAAATAGAAATCAGGTGCAAAGTTTTCGGCGTTTGGGCGATATCGTTCCGAGCCTTTGGCGGGAGTACTCTGTTCTCGTTTTTGTCATGGCGACAGGGATTGTAGTGCGCCAAATCGCTGCCCTGATCGAAATTAAAGACCGCGATCCGGCGATCCTTGTTTTAGATGAAGAAGGAAAGTTCATTATTCCCTTGCTTTCCGGGCATTTAGGCGGTGCCAACGCCTGGGCCAATCATCTCGCCCATCAGATAGGAGCTTTAGCGGTTATTACGACAGCCACTGATGGTCGAGGTTTGATTGCTCCTGATGAATACGCCCGCCGGTATCGGTGGAAAGTCGAACCTCTAGATCATTTGCCCACTGTCAATAGTTTACTTTTAGAACAAGGTTTTCTCAACGTCTGGACAAGTTACCCATTAAAATCTGAATGCGCTTGGGTGAACGATGAGCATTATCATTTCTTGTCTGAAACCGAGCAAGCAAAAGCAAATGTCATTTTGGATGCTTTTCCTCACGCAGATATAAAAGAGGATTGCGTATATTTAGTTCCCCCCGTCTTAAGTGTCGGAGTCGGATGCCGGCGGGGCATTAGCACTGAAGCCGTCTTAGCGGGGATAACTTCAGGGGTTGAGCTGATCGGGGCCTCTCTTAAAGCAGTAGCGGGGATTTATAGTATTGACCTTAAATCAGACGAAGTTGGTCTGATTGAAGCGGCAAAACACCTGCGGGTCCCGTTTCAAACCTTTCATGCAAAAGAACTCCAAGCGATCATTGAACAAGAACAATTAAGTCGATCGACGTTTGTATCAGAAAAGATAGGAGTGGACGGGGTATGCGAAGCAGCGAGCTTACTGGGAACTCAAAAGGGACGACTAGTTCTCCCGAAGACCAAGTATCAGGGGGTGACCGTAGCAATCAGCGTGGAAAACTCTGTGTCGTGGGCATCGGGCCCGGAGATCCTGAACATATGACCAAACGGGTTCAGACAGTTTGGGAGGAAGTTGACTTTGTTGTTGGTTATAAAACCTACATAGATCTCATTCGGCCGTATTTAACGAATCAAGAGATTGTCGTCAACGGAATGCGTCAAGAGATTGACCGCTGTCGAGAGGCGATTCGTTTAGCAGCCATGGGACATAGGGTAGCTGTCGTGAGTAGTGGGGATGCCGGGGTTTACGGTATGGCCGGTATTGTTATTGAGTTACTGGAGCAAGAGGGATTTCTGGACATTCCACTCGAGATTGTTCCTGGAATCACGGCAGCCAATGCGGCCGCCTCCATGTTGGGTGCTCCTTTAATGCATGATTATGCTGTGATTAGCTTAAGTGATCTCATGACGCCTTGGGAAGTCATTGAAAAACGCGTGCGTTTAGCGGCTGAGGGGGATTTTATCTTTGCGCTTTATAACCCCAAAAGTAAAGGACGTCCGCAACACATTGAGACTGTGCGCGAGATTATTCTTCGTTACCGTCGTCCTGAAACTCCAGTCGGTCTTGTCCGTGAGGCCTTACGGGGCGAGGAGTCCAGTGTGCTCATGACCACACTAGGTGATTTTACAAATCACCCGATAGACATGCTGACCACTGTAATTATTGGGAACTCTCAAACCCGTATGATAGGCCCTTATATGGTTACCCCTCGAGGGTACAAGCTGTGAGGTTATTGGTCTTGGCTGGAACAGAGGATGGGCGTGAACTAGCGGAGGCACTCAAACAACGTGGCCACGATATTTTAGTTTCCACTCTGACCACCTATGGTGCGGATTTGGCCCTAGAACAGGGGCTTCAAACTCGCTCAGGAGCAATGGATGCCCAGAGTCTGGCAGACCTTTTAGAAGGAGGTGCCTTCGCGGCCCTTGTGGATGCTACCCATCCCTATGCGGTACAGGTGAAGTCAATGGCCCAAACTGTTTGCGAAAAACTATCCCTTCCCTACCTTCGTTGGCAGCGTGCTCCACTGGAACTGGAGGATCATCCCCTCATTCATTGGGCGGAGGACATTCCAGCCGCTGCTCAAATTGCCGCTGAGTTAGGTGGGCAGCGTCTACTGCTGACGACAGGCAGCAATGCGTTGCCTGAATGGGTATCTCTACCCGCTTTGAAAGACAAAACGCTTTATATTCGCGTTCTGCCGACAGCTGAGGTTTTGACGCGCTGTGAAGCCTTAGGGTTTAAACCTAATCAAATTATCGCTGCTCAAGGCCCTTTTTCCCAGGAGTGGGATGAAGCGATGTTCAAACAATTAAGGATTGAGGTCGTAATTGCTAAAGAAAGTGGCAAAGTGGGAGGAACCCTCGAAAAGGTACAAGCTTGCCTCGGTTTAGATATCCCTTTAATTCTTCTCATGCGTCCAGCATCGGAGGCCCAAGGCAGTTCTATTTCACAATTTATTAAACAGTTGGAGGAGATTTTATGGAATCCGAGATCATACTCTTAGGACACGGTAGTCGCCGTGCCGAAGCAAACGAAGGACTTTTAGTTGTTGCTCAAAAAGTGAGTCTGTTAATGGGTCAAACAGTAACGCCCGCCTATATGGCGCATGATCATCCCAGCCTTCCTGAAGTAGTAGAGGCTAAAATTAAAGAGGGAGCCTTAAAGCTTGTTATAATGCCCCTCTTTCTATTTCGAGGAGTCCACGTGTCCGTGGATATCCATGAGGAATTGCGTGAAATTAGAGAACAACATCCGAACGTAGAAATCATATTTACCAAAGAACTGGGAGCGGATGACGGCATCGCCAATCTGGCTTGGGTTCGTATCAAGGAGGCCATGGGCGCATGACATCGTTTATCTTGGACCCAGGTCAAATCGAGACGGAGAGTATGCGCATCATACGAACCGGACTAACACGTCCTTGGTCAGAGGATGAATACCCGGTTGTGGAACGTTTAATTCATACGAGCGGAGATCCTTCTTTGGAACAGGTCATTGCGATTCATCCGCAAGCGATTGCTTGCGGCCTCAAGGCTTTGAAAGAGGGCGCAAACGTCATTACCGATGTTGAAATGGTCCGTGCAGGCATCTCCAAAGAAAAACTTCAATCTCTAGGTGGAACTGTGGTAAGCTATCTCAACGCCCCTGGGGTTGCGGAACAGGCCAAGGCCTGGGGAATCACACGCTCAATGACAGCTTTTCGAATGCATCCAGAGAGTCTGCGCGGCTCAGTTATTGCCATCGGTAATGCGCCAACTGCTCTGCTCGAAGTCTTACGTTTGGCCGAGAATCCAGAAACTCGTCCAGCCTTAATCATCGGCATACCCGTTGGTTTTGTTGGGGCGAAAGAGTCCAAGGATATTCTTTGGGAACGCCAAGAAATCCCGTCGATTACGGTTTTAGGGACGCGGGGAGGAAGCCCACTGGCTGCAACAGTTGTTAACGCGTTAATTTATACAGTTTTAAAGCAACTGTAAGGTATCGAACTACGATAAAGAGGGTGATATACTTGTCTTCTGAAAAAAAATTATCAGCAAGACTCATGATCCAGGGGACCTCTTCAAGCGTTGGGAAAAGCGTTCTGGCGGCTGCCTTTTGCCGGATCTTTTATCAGGAAGGGTATAGGGTTAGTCCGTTTAAGGCGCAGAATATGGCCCTTAACTCCTTTGTGACAGCAGCTGGCGGAGAGATGGGCCGTGCACAGGTGGTTCAGGCCCAAGCTGCAGGGGTGGAACCGGATGTCCGAATGAACCCGATTTTACTGAAACCCAGTGGGCCAAGCGGGTCCCAAGTTGTCATTATGGGTCAGTCGCAGGGGAACGTGACAGCCCTGCGTTACCACGGAGAATATCAACGCATGACTTGGCCGTTTGTTCAAGATGCCCTTCACTCGCTTCTTGACGAATACGAGATCGTGGTTATTGAAGGGGCTGGGAGTCCCGCAGAAGTTAATCTTAAATCGAATGATATTGTTAATATGCGCGTAGCTCTGGAGGCCAATTCTCCGGTTTTGCTTGTGGCAGATATTGACCGCGGTGGCGCCTTGGCTTCGGTGGTGGGGACCTTGGAATTAGTAGAACCCAATGAACGAGCAATGATTAAAGGCATTATCTTTAATAAGTTCCGTGGGGAGCTAGCGCTGCTTCAACCTGCGCTAGATTTTATTGAACAGAGAACAGGAATCCCAGTGGTAGGGGTTGTCCCATATTTTAAAATTCGGATTCCGGATGAAGATTCCGTTGCCTTAAATGAGTCTTTCGAACAACCTTCGGTGGCTCTCTCCGAACAATTAGACGTTGTAGTGATTCGTTTTCCATATATTTCTAATTTCACCGACTTTGATGCCCTGCAAGATGAACCTGATGTCTCAGTGCGCTATGTCACAGAAGTCGGGAATTTGGGCAAACCAGACCTTATTATTCTTCCAGGTAGTAAAAATACCCTAGCCGATTTGCATTTCCTTCACCAGAGCGGTTTAGGACAGCAGATTTCTAAGTTCACTGAGGATAATGTTCCGCTGATTGGTATCTGTGGTGGGTACCAAATGATGGGACGTTCTGTGATGGATCCGCTGCATACGGAGTCCGAATTGGAAGAGGTTTTAGGGCTCGGGATTCTGCCGATGGTGACAGAATTTTATCCGCAGAAACATACCGTCCAGAGTACGGGGACGATTCTTGCCAATCAAGACTTTTTTAAAGCTTGCACGGGAGAAACGGTCGTTGGCTATGAGATTCACATGGGGCGATCCACTATGGATGAAGGACAGGCACCACTTTTTAATTTGACCTCGAACGGAGTGTCCTATGCTGATGGTCTACAAGCCGGAAACGCTTATGGAACCTACTTACATGGGATTTTTGATAATGACAGTTTGCGAACAGCGCTTTTGGTCTGGCTGTGGCAACGCAGAGATCGGCTCAGACCCGTAGGAGCGTCACTTTCTCAGGCAGCCCTTCGTGAGTCGGCCTTTAATGAGTTGGCAGATTTGGTGCGTCAAAGTGTCGATCTCGAACGAGTGCGGGCAATTATGGGCTTAGACCATGCCGTCCATTAGTTTCCTCACGGTCGCTGTTCTGATCGGGTTTTTTCTCGACCAAATTATAGGAGACCCCCGCAATTGGCCCCACCCAGTCGTGGGAATCGGAAACGTTATTGCCTTTTTGGAGCGCCATCTAAATCAGGGGTCTCCCGAGGCACGTCGCCAACGCGGGGCCCTTCTAACCATCCTAGTGGTTGGCGGAAGTTATCTGCTTACTTGGGCTGTGATTTGGGGAGCGAAGACAATTCATCCCTTAATCGGCCTAGGAGTCAGTGCGTATTTAATTTTCACAACTTTGTCGGGCAAATCTCTTTTAGATGCGGGGCAAAGTGTTATGGATCCTCTAAAACTCGATGACCTGGGCGAGGCTCGGCAACGACTATCATGGTTGGTTAGCCGTGACACGGAGAATCTGTCCGTTGGGGAGGTTGTACGAGGTACAGTCGAAACGCTCGCTGAAAACTTCGTTGATGGGATTTTGTCACCGCTTTTTTATGCGGCTCTTGGCGGGGCTCCTTTAGCAATGGCCTTCAAAGCAATTAGCACCCTGGATTCGATGGTTGGTTATCGGAATGAACGGTATGAGGAGTTTGGTTGGTTCTCTGCCCGAACGGATGATTGGGCTAATTACGTGCCAGCCCGGTTATCGGTCCCCATCTTACTTCTAGCAGGCTGGTTAAGGCGAATGCCAGTATGCCATGCCTATCGGATGTGGAAACGAGACGCCGCAGGTCATCCAAGTCCAAACGGTGGAAACCCGGAAAGTGTTGTGGCTGGCTTACTGGGCATTCGTCTTGGTGGGATTAATATCTATCATGGCCAACCTCATCATCGGGCGGAAATGGGAGATGCCCTTCATCCCGTGAACGCCACCGATATAGTTCATTGCCGAATTCTGGTTCGAACGGCGACTTGGTTATCCCTTTTACCTGCTCTTTTGCTAGCTTACATAAGGTGAATTCGTGGTTCGTGCATACTCAATGTTCGTTCTTCGATTTTGAAGAATGAACTACGGAACTAAGGTAAACAAAGGTAGCATCAGTTGCAAATCTTTCAAAATTAATTGAGAGAAGAAAAAGTCTATTAACTGAGAGGAGGGTGGCAGGTTAGGGTATGCCTTAGGCATTCCTCCACTACCCAAAAGGGATAGTGGTTTCCTGCCAAGCCATTATGAAAATTCCTCGGATTGTCGTAGCGGGAACGCATAGCGGTGTGGGTAAAACAACCCTTGCTACTGGTTTGATGGCGGCTTTGAAAAAACGTGAGCGGCCAATTCAGGGGTACAAGGTCGGTCCGGATTACATAGATCCTAGTTATCATGCAGCAGCTACGGGGGTAGCTTCTCGCAATCTTGACCGCTGGTTGTTGGGTGAGCATCTCCCTTCCGTCTTTGCTCAAAGTTCTAGGGAACGTTGGGCGGTGATTGAAGGAGTAATGGGCCTGTTTGATGGCATGAGCGGAACAGCGGGGTTCGGAAGTACGGCTGATGTGGCTAAACTTCTTCAAGCTCCCATTGTCCTCATTGTCGATGCCTCCTCGATGTCCCGCAGCGTGGCGGCTTTAGTGCACGGTTTCAATACCTTTGACCCCGAAGTAAACCTGCAAGGGGTAATACTTAACCGGGTAAAATCTTTAGCTCAAGAAAAAATACTGAGAGAAGCCCTCAGCGATCTCCAGATTCCAGTTCTCGGAGTTCTCCCGAAAGAAGGGGCACTACATCTTCCAGAACGGCATTTAGGCTTGGTCCCGGTGGGGGAGCGTGGACTATTAGAAGGCTTTATCGATACGCTTTCAGAGTTAATAACCAAACACGTCGATTTGGAGCAAGTTGAAAGCATTATGCTGAGCGCACCGGATCTTGATGAAGCTACTTTTTTAGCGAAGAAAACAAGCGAGCGTTCTGCTCCGAGTTCAGGCACGAATCCTGTCTCTAGTGCAGTTAGGCTACCGGCTCATGAAAAGTTTTGTTTAGGTTTAGCTTTGGATGAAGCCTTTCTTTTCTATTACCAAGATGCTTTAGACTTAGCAGAACGCTTGAATTTTATAATTGTACCGTTTAGTCCTCTGCATGACTCTGCACTACCCAAGGATCTTGACGGTATTTTCTTAGGTGGAGGGTTTCCAGAGCTTCATCTTAATCGCTTAAGCGAAAACCATAACTTTCTAGACTCTTTGCGCACCTATGCGGCGAGTGGCAAGCCGATCTATGCTGAATGTGGAGGGTACATGTACCTTGGACGCTCCATCACGGATTTTGAAGGCAGAGAAGTTACCTTGGCAGGTCTCATTCCCATGAAGGCAGAAATGACCAAACGTTTACAGGGCATAGGCTATCGGCGAGGAGTTTTTTGTGAGGATAATTTTTTAGGTCCTCGTGGGACAACGGTTCAAGGGCATGAATTTCATTATTCACGTGTGACCTATACTCAAGAGTTTCCTGCAGCCTATGAATTGTTCCGAGGAGATAACGCCGATCGAATGGAGGGGTATGCCCGGGATAATATCGTCGCATCGTACCTACACCTGCATTTTTCGGGACACCAGGAGCTACTCGAGCATTGGTTCAAGTCGCATTTTCGGGGAATCGAGTTATGATAACCGTTTATACCGGTCAGGGCAAAGGGAAGACGACGTCAGCGATCGGCGAAGCTGTGCTCGCTCATTCTAAAGGGCAACGGGTTCTAATGGTACAATTCCTCAAAGGGAGTACTTACAGTGGAGAACTAATCGGTCTAAGCCGTTTAGGGATTCCTATCCTCCAATTTGGATTGGGCTGTCGTTGGTCAGGAATGATTCGTACCGGTATGAAACACTGTACCGGGTGTGGGGAATGTTTTCGGCAAAACCGCGATCCCGAGATCGCTCTAGAGTTGGCGCAACAGGCCTTTGACTTCGTATTGGGCGAGGTCGAGGCCAACACTTATCAAGTTATTATTTTGGATGAAGTGAGTCACGCTCTGAACCGTGGATTTCTTGGCCTAGACCCTTTGAAAGAACTTCTGTTAAGAAGTTCTTCCCTGCACTGGATTCTAACGGGTCGTGGAATGCCCGATACCTTAGAGCCTTTGGTGGACAATTGGTGGGACTTAAACTTGCTCAAACATCCTTTTGCTAAAGGGGTTAACAGTCGTAGGGGGATTGAATATTAATGGATTTCGCGGTTGGGTTGGCCCGGTGTCCGGGAACATGTGGAGAATGGGTACAAGGGGCTCGCCGAGGAGTTCCATTTTTGGTAGATTGTCCCATTGACCGATTTTCTGAGGTTAGGGTGACGTTGAGCTTTGACGCTAATGGCTGGGATCTTCCTCCGGGCAAAACAAAAGCTCTCCAAGTCTTGCAATTGCTCAAAGAGAGCCTTGGTCTACCGACCTTGAGTGGCAAGGTGGAATTTATCCAGCAACTTCCGGAAGGGAAAGGTATGGCGAGTTCAACGGCCGACATTACTGCTGTGGCGGCAGCTACTCTAATTGCTCTTGGCGAGGATCCCGTCCCAGAACGCTTGGCGCAATTTGCTTTACGGATTGAACCGAGCGACAGCGTGATGTTCCCAGGCATCACTGAGATCGACCATGTTCAGGGCCATAGCCATCGCTTACTGGGATCTTCGGTCCCTGCCCTGTTTCTTGCCCTAGATTGGGGTGGAACAATCGATACCAGGGTGTTTAATGCCCGACCTGGTTTAGCGGAACATTATCGGCTTTATGAAGGTGAAATTGAGAGAGCTTATAGATTAGCTCGTGAAGGAATAGAGCAAGCTGATTTGGAAAAATTGGCGGCTGCCGGGACAATCAGTGCCCGGTGTAATCTAGAGATAAACCCTAAAGCATTGTTTGAACCCTTCTTGGCCTGGGTTCGTCAACAAGGCGGGCTAGGCGTGGTTACTGCCCATAGCGGTACACTGCTGGCTGGAGTATTTCCACTAGACGGCTTTTCCAGTCGGGAGATAGGCAAAAACTTACGACTTGAGGCGCAGCAACGATTTACCCCGGTGTACCTTGATCTCTTTAACAGTCATTGCGGAGGAATCTTGGCATCTAAATTAAAATTATCTGAAAATGCGGGGTGAAACTATGCACGGTGGAAATTTACGGAAAGCCCAAGAATTGTATAACTTGACTTCATTTATTGACCTGTCCGCCAATATCAATCCTTTTGGGCCGCCGGCAGGGGTTTGGGAGGCCTTGCAACTGGGTATGTCAGAGATAGTGCATTACCCAGACCCTGAGAGTCAAGCCTTAAGAAAGACGCTTGCCGGTCATTTGGGTCTACCTACCGAAATGATCATGGTCGGTAACGGTGCCGGTGAATTAATTTTTACAATTGTTCAAGCGTTAAAACCAAAAAAAGTAGCGATTCCAGTTCCCACGTTTAGTGAATATGAACGGGCCGCGCGTGCGATAGGATCTGATGTGAGCTATATCCCACTGGGCTCGGAAGGTTGGGCTAAATTTAATCGAATAGAAGGAGAAAGCGTATCCGATAAATCCGCTCGAGGACCCGAAACTGAAACCGAAAGAGACATAAGAGTAGATCGGATATGGCGGGAACTCCTTGCAGGGTGTGAATTGCTCTTTCTTTGCTCCCCCCATAACCCGACCGGGAGTGTGCTGGAAAAAAAGACTTTTGAACGAATCCTACGCTTAACCAAAGAATTAGGTTGTCGAATTCTGTTCGATGAGTCTTTCTTGGATTTTCTACCGGATGAGTCACGTAAGTCAACTCGTACTTATCTAGAGGCCAACGATCACCTCCTTGTTTTATACTCCTTAACGAAGTTTTACAGTTTACCGGGGTTGCGTTTGGGTACTGTCTTTGCGCATGAATCCTTGCTTGCGCTCTTCGAGCGCTATCGCGATCCTTGGTCTGTGAATGTTCTGGCTCAACATGCCGGAATCGCAGCACTTCTGGACTTGAGGTATTCGGAGGAGGTTCGGGCAAAATTGGCGGAGAGCAGATCCTATTTCTACAAAGAATTTGCACTCTGTGATTTCTCGAATCTTCGTCTTTGCTCAACCTCTGTTAATTTTGCTTTGATCGAGATCTTGAACCATTCATCCCAAGACTTGATCCAACATTTGGGACGTCTTGGGATTCTGGTACGTGATTGTGCCAGCTTTACCGGTCTTCCAGGTGATTTTATTCGGGTGGCCATTAAAGATATTTTAGTCATGCAACAGCTCATTAAGGGTTTAAAAACTTTCTATTTTCAAGAGGAGCAATAATTGCTCCTCTTTTTTAATCGATTCTTGACAAGTCCACAGGTTTCTATTACAATAAGACCGCGACACGTATGTGCATATACACATATATAATCTCTCCCCTTATGTATATTCATAATTTTATAATTGCTAGTTATGTGAAACCATTTTCAAATACATTCAAATATTCCATTGAAAGGAGATAAAGTAATGAACCATCTTTTAGTAAGCTATCCTAAGCTTACTAGTCCTTGTCACTGTTTGAATATAAGGCGAGCTTCTCGGGCGGTAACGCAATTTTACGAAACTGTTCTGGAACCAAGCGATCTTAAGGTAACGCAGTATTCGTTATTGAGGAATCTTGAACTAGTGGAGCCTGTTACGATCAGTGAGCTGGCCAAAACCATGCGGATTGACAGAACTACCCTGAACCGAAATATGAAGCCATTAATAGATGTCGGTCTAATAGCAGTTAATTCTGGAGATGATCCACGCTCCAAGCACGTGGTACTCACCGAAGCTGGAAGAATCTCGTTGCTCAAGGCTGGGACACTATGGTGTGTGGCACAAGCATCACTAAAGGAATATATGGGAGAAGCAGAATTAGCGACTTTAGAGGTATTGCTTTCGAAACTGGAAGCGCTGATACCGTGATTCTGCATTAAGCAAATGGTGCATATACACGTTGATCAAGCAGATTGGAACAAGGAGGAAAGACTATGTCACTTACATCACAGATTAAAGAATATGCTTTAAATATTGGGTATAGCAAAATCGGGATTATTCCTGCCGAGAACTTTCCTGAATACATTGACGATTTAACGAAGCGAAACGAAATGTATGATTTTTATGTGAAATCTCCTTACCGTCCGCTGGCCATTGCAGATCTCAAATCTCTGATGCCGAATGCAAAATCAATCATAACGACAGTCTATGATTATGCGCAGAAAAGCTTCCCCAAGGAACTGACCAATAAAATTGGACGGGTTTATCAAGCAAGAAGTTATGATCCGCCACCTGAATATATCAATGGTGCCAGACCTGAGTTAATGCGAACATTTTTACGTAAACTTAGTTGCGAAGTGGGCGAAAAAATTGCCTTGCCGGAAAGAGTAGTTGCGGCTAAGGCTGGTGTAACCAATTACGGCAGAAATGGTTTTGCCTATGCTGAAGGGATCGGGTCCTTTATCTACCTAAAATCCTTCATAGTGGACAGAGAACTTGAATACGACAATCCCACTAGGAAGGAGGTATGTCCGGTAGGATGTACTGCCTGCATGAAAGCATGTCCGACAAAAGCGATCTATGAACCTCATAAAATAAATCCCCTCCGCTGTATCGCTTTCCATACCTTCTTAACTCAAGAAGGTATGGCCGGTAGCTACATCCAGCCTGAAATTCGTGAAAAGATGGGGACAAAGATTCAAGGCTGCGACATTTGCCAGGATGTATGCCCCCTCAACCAAGAACGGTTAAAAAGTATACTGCCGGAGGATGAGTATTTGGTGAAAGTCGCTCAGGATTTCAGTCTCTCTCAAGTGCTTAACATGACAGATGAGTTTTATGACACCAGAGTACGGCCCTTGTTGTTCAACTATATAAAAGAGAGAAAATACTTTCAGCGTAATGCTGCCATTGCGCTTGGTAATCTTAGAGACCCGGCATTTGTTCCTGATCTGGCCTTTGCCATGGATGATCCAGAAGAGTTAGTACGTGGCAACGCAGCATGGGCATTAGGGAAAATTGGCGTTAGATCAGCCAAACAAGTGCTCGAAGATAAGCTTGGCAAGGAAACATCTGAAGCTGTAAAAGAAGAGATTCGACAAGCTTTATCTACAGGATAACCACCGATATGGTAGGCCGGAGTTGTATACAGAGACTGCCGAGGTTATGGTGTCAATTTTCCCGGATCTTGTCATAAATTTAGACACTGTCTTTGATTTGTAATTTTATTTTCGTTTTTCGTTAGAAGGGTCCTATTAAAAATTTAACAGAAATGTACACTAGGACATCTCATGGAGGCGAAAGCCGTTTTTTTCTTACTCTACTCTAAGGAAAAAACGGCTTTCGCCTTGTATCTTTTTATTTTTAATAGACACCACAAGTGTCAATAGTCAATAAATGCAAATTGCTCTTCCAGAACATCTCCATGGACGTAATCGAGAAAAATAACCAAAACGTCTAGAGCGTTTCCCTTTGACTTTAATAAATAATCGGATTTTTCTGACTAATTCATAAAATTCTTTATGTTTTCTTTACGTTATTTACCTTGTTCTTTATGGAGATTTTATGTGCATTGGATCTGCGATGGATCTATAATAAGTTTGCGTTAGAAGTAAATAGTCTTTTATTGGGTAAGCTAGAGTAAGTTTTGGCAGTAAAAAGAGTTTACTGTGCTCAGTATTCAACAAATCTCGTCAAAAATACGAAAGGGGATCAACATGTTTCGTCTTAAAAACCTCTTAATCGGTAAACCACTGCATAATTCATTACTTGTCCACGAGAAACTGACTAAAATTAAAGCCCTAGCTGTGTATTCCTCCGATGCCCTATCCTCAGTGGCTTATGCTACGGAAGAAATACTCTGGGTTCTAGCACCCCTAGGGGCTTTTGCGTTGTCTTTTTCGTTGCCCATTGCTGGAATAATTCTCTTACTTTTAGCTTCGCTAATTATGTCCTATCGCAAAACTATTTCTGCCTATCCATCAGGGGGAGGAGCCTATATTGTCGCCAAAGATAATTTAGGACAAATTCCTGGGTTGGTGGCTGGGTCTTCCCTAGTGCTAGACTATATACTGACTGTCGCAGTGAGTATTGCAGCTGGAGTAGCCGCTATTACTTCGGCGTTCCCCAGTCTTCTCCCGCATACGGTAGCTTTATGTTTGTTTTTTGTCCTTGTGTTAATGATTGTAAATCTGAGGGGCATTAAGGAAGCGGCTACTATCTTTACCTTACCTACATATATTTTTATTTTTTCGCTGCTTGCCTTAATTGCCATAGGTATTTATAAACATGCGTTAGGGCTGCCGATTCCCTCAGCCCCGATTAATCCTGTATTGGGTTCAGCCCCCCAATCGTATATTACCCTCTGGATTCTTGCCAAAGCATTTTCTTCAGGTTGTACGGCTTTAACAGGAGTCGAGGCCATAAGTAATGGTGTTCCAAATTTTAAAGAGCCTCGTTCACGTAACGCTGCCAAGACTCTGATAGCTATGGGAATCATTATCGTTTTTCTTTTCGGGGGAGCAACCTTTTTAGCACAGATCCTCCACGTTACACCCAACACGAATGAGACTGTCATCTCTCAAATTGCCCGTCTCTTAACAGGTAAAGGCTGGTTTTACTACTTATTACAGGCAAGTACCGCTGCTATTCTTATCCTGGCAGCCAACACGAGTTATAACGATTTCCCGTTAGTCTTTAGCCTCATTGCTAAAGACGGATTTGTACCACGGCAGTATGCCGCACGTGGTGATAAATTAGTCTTTTCCAATGGTATTGTTACCTTATCTATACTTTCAGCAGTATTGCTTGTTGTTTTCCACGGAGACACACATAATCTCATTCCGCTCTATGCTATAGGAGTTTTTCTATCCTTTACTTTATCTCAGATTGGAATGGTGGTTCATTGGTTTAAGTCAAGGGAAATGGGCTGGCGAACCAATATTATGGTTAACGGATTTGGTGCAACCTTAAGTGCACTTGTCCTAGTAATCTTAGGAACTACAAAGTTTATTCACGGTGCTTGGATCGTTATAGTTTTAATACCACTGATCGTTATGACACTTCTGAAAATTCATAGACACTATGTAGATATTGCTAAAAGGTTAAGGGTGGATGATGATCACACCTTCGAACATCCTGAACACATCAAAGTTATTGTACCCGTTGCCACATTTACTAGGGTCGTTGCGAATACCATCGAGTATGCTCTCTCAATTAGTAATGACGTAACAGCAGTGCATATAGTATTAGATGATGAAAAAGCAGAAAGGTTAAAAGCAAGATGGGATAAATTTTATCCTGATAATATGTTATTGATGATTTGTAGTCCTTATCGATCTATGTTAGGCCCCCTCTTGTCTTACTTAGATGAGGTCGAAAAATCCACTAGTCATCATGAACTGATCATGGTGCTGATCCCTGAATTTATAACTCACAAATGGTGGCAGTATTTTCTTCATAACCAATCCGGTTTTGTCTTAAAATCAGTGTTATTTTTCAATAAAAGTTTTGTTATTGCAAGTGTTCCTTATCATCTAAGTGAACCACGGAAGAAAGAGAATACCACTGTTGCTAAATAGCAGAAAACCGGCTTTGAGCCGGTTTTTTTGTACTATCAGAAAGTATAGCTTTCAGTTACATACTTTCTGGAAGGTCTCTTCTCGCCGTCACGATGCCTTGCCATCATATTAGTGAATAATAAAAGGACCGGGGTACCGCCTCGAGAAGCAGAGGGAACTGTCCCCTCTGCTTCCGTATTGTTCAGAACTAGACCGAAGAATCTTTACTCTTTCTTTATGGTTTGCACTGTTTATTTTACACTGTTTTAATGGGTATCAGCTCTATAATAAGGGTGCATTTAGAGTAATCACTTTCCAAGGAGGGTAAACTATGCACAGTGAAAAATGGTAGTTCTAGTTGATTATCCAATAGACGAGGAAAACTAAGGAGGACAAATCATGCTGAACTACTTATTAGAGGGGATCATCGTAGGGGTTTCATTAGTTGCCATTTTTGAGATCATCGAAAGGGTTAGGATTGCCGTTGGTAAGGAAATGCTAACCGATAAGATTTTAGCATTCCTTGAAGATGTTTATCACCGGACTGCCCCTAACGATGACCGCATAGAAATGGATTGGCAAGGGTGTGATTTGCCAGACAAAGTAAAGGTAATCTACTTTAATAGCGATAAAAAGCAAATAAACCAATTTGGCAATAACTTCAGTGAACTCGTCCAGCTAAAGCCGAACATCGAGGCTCCGGTGGGTGAGTCTACCTCCACCGAAGTAGAAAACCGGACACCCACTTATAGAACTGAGTACGATCAGGAAGTGAGACGGTCATGATTACCGGAGATAATCCTTTAACGGCAGCTGCTATTGCCGCCGAGGCCGGAGTGGATGATTTTTTGGCCGAGGCAACACCGGAACAAAAGTTAAAATTAATTAGGGAGTATCAAGCCAAAGGTCACTTAGTGGCAATGACTGGCGACGGAACGAACGATGCTCCAGCCTTGGCCCAGTCGGATGTAGGTGTGGCTATGAACAGCGGCACCCAAGCGGCCAAAGAAGCCGGTAACATGGTGGACCTAGACAGTAATCCCACCAAACTAATCGAGATTNNGTTAATGACTCGGGGGTCGCTGACAACCTTTAGTATCGCTAATGACATCGCCAAGTACTTCGCGATTATTCCGGCCTTGTTTGTCGTGACTTACCCTGAATTAGGTGTGTTAAATGTAATGGGGCTGGCTACACCCCAAAGCGCAATTCTCTCCGCGGTAATTTTCAACGCTTTGATTATCGTTGCCCTGGTTCCTCTAGCCTTACGCGGAATTACCTATCGTCCTTTGGGGGCTAATATCATCTTGCGGCGCAATCTCTTGATCTATGGTTTAGGTGGTATAATTGCTCCCTTTATCGGAATTAAGCTGATTGACATGCTTTTGGTTATGTTGAGGTTAAGCTAAACCAGAGGACAGAGGCCAGCGACCGGAGTCTAGGAGTGGATGAAAATGGTGTCGTGGTCTAGGAGTACGATATCTGAATAATCTTGGATATTTGGAAAGGGTGAAGGTTAATGTTAATGTTAATGTTTAAAACAATGGGTAGGGCCTTTATGTTGTTACTTGTAATGACTTTATTAACGGGTATCGCCTATCCTTTAATCGTTACAGGCTTAGCAAAAGTTATCTTCCCTAAACAAGCCGAGGGTTCTCTAGCCTACAAGAGTGGCCAACCAACTGGCTCTGTCCTAATCGGGCAAAACTTTAGCGATGCTCGCTATTTTTACAGTCGTCCCTCAGCAGCAGGTAAGGATGGCTACGATGCAGCCAATTCAAGTGGTTCTAATTTAGGACCAACAAACAAAGTATTTTTAGACTCCGCAGCTAAGCTAGCGGAGAAGGTAAGAACAGATAACGGATTATCTGCAACGGCTCCCGTACCTAGTGACTTGATTACAGCTTCCGCAAGCGGTTTGGACCCCGATATTACCCCCGAAGCTGCTCAAATTCAAGTGATCAGAGTAGCTAAGGCTAGGAATCAAAGCGAACAAAAGGTTCAGGCTCTGGTAGACCAGTATATTGAGGGTAGACAGTTTGGGTTTCTGGGTGAGCCGCGGGTAAATGTGTTACAATTAAATATGGCTTTAGATTCTTTATAAGTTAGGTGATGGCTAAATGGCAAAGGAAAAACGAATAGACCCTGATGAGTTGCTGGCCAGCCTTGAGAAAGAAGGACACGGAAAACTTACAATTTTCCTAGGGGCCGCCGCTGGGGTCGGAAAAACGTATGCTATGCTCGAAGCAGCTGGGGAAAAGTTATCAGAAGGAATAGATGTTGTTGTGGGTTTAGTAGAAACCCATGGGAGAGCTGAAACTGAGGCCATGCTTAAAGAGTTACCTATTATTCCGACCAAACCTCAGGATTATAAAGACAAAACTTTTTACGAAATGGACTTGGACGCCATCTTAGCACGTGCTCCTCAGATTGTTTTGGTTGACGAACTTGCCCACACCAATATAGAAGGTTCCCGGCACAAAAAACGTTACATGGATGTCCAAGAATTATTGGCGGCAGGAATTAACGTTTATACCACGTTAAACATCCAACACCTAGAGACTTTAAACGATATCGTAGCCCAGATCACAGGGGTAACGGTGCGAGAGACTGTTCCTGACCAGATTTTAGAATCTGCATCCCAAATCAAACTGATTGACATCCCACCTGAAGAGTTAATTCAAAGACTTAAAGATGGCAGGGTCTATGGTGCCGGACAAGCGATTGAGGCCTTACAAAAGTTTTTTCGCCCTGGGAATATCAATGCGCTTAGAGAGTTAGCACTCCGTTATACTGCCAAGAAAGTCGATCGCCAGCTGGAATCTTATATGCGAGTCCATGGAATTGCCGGACCCTGGCCTACAGGGGAAAAGGTTTTGGTTTGTATAAGTGCCAGTCCTTTTTCTGCTAAGTTAATTCGTATAGCCAAGAGAATGGCGACCAGTCAAAATGCGGAATGGTTAGCTATCCATGTGGAACCCTCTCTGCACCGTCTTTCCAGAAATGAAGCCGAACGAGATTCTATGGCTAATAATCTTCGTTTGGCGGAAACGTTGGGTGCAGAAATCATAGGTCTTACAGGGGATGATATAGCCGATGAGATTTTGGAGGTAGCTAGAAAGCGTAATGTTTCACAGATTATTATTGGAAAACCAGAGCATACTCGCTTTTGGGCTTTCGTTCACGGCTCGGTCGTTGATAAAGTTATCCGTCACAGTCAGGGGATTAGTATTCACGTTATTCCTGGGAACCAACAAGAAGCAGGACAAAGCAATAAACTGATTTCAAATAGGATTAAAGAAGACAGTACTAGACCTCAGCAATGGCGTACTTTATCGGTACTGCCCTATGTTGTCTCCATTGTAATGATGATCTTGATGACCTTGATCCTTACCCCCATAAGTTCCTTTCTGGGTGCCGTTAATATTTCGATGCTTTTTCTCTTACCTGTTTTATTTAGTGCTGCTCGTTGGGGCAGATTTCCGGCAGTCATCACGGCTATTATGGGAGTGATAACCTTCGATTTCTTTTTTGTTCCTCCCTTTTTCAGTTTTACTGTAGCAGATGTGCGTTATCTGATTAGCTTCACGATCTTCATACTGGTGGCCTTGATCATAGGAACTCTTTCGGATAGACTGAAAAAACAAATAAATTATTCACGTCAACGGGAGACGAGAGTTTCTGCGTTATATGCGCTGAGCAGGGATATAGCCGCCGTGAACAAATTAGATATAGTGTTGGAGAGCATCGCCAGTAATGTGGCTGGTACCATAGAAGGGCAAGTTGTTCTACTCCTACCCAATGAAAAGGCTAAATTGGTTCTTCAGAAAAACTCAGGATCGAACGATTTCTTAGATGAAAAAGAACTAGCAGTTGCAAGTTGGGTATTTGAGCGTGGACAAAAAGCGGGTAGAGGAACGGAAACCTTAGGCACTGCTGCAGCTCTATATTTGCCACTCAGCACAGAGCAAGGAGTCCAAGGGGTTTTAGGTATACGTTTTAACGAATCTGACGCGCAATTCGACCCTGAACGCATCCGTTTATTAGAAGCTTTTGTGGGGTTAGCAGCTATGGCCATCAATCGAATTAAATTAGCAGAACAAGCAAACCAGGCCCTTACCTTAGTAGAATCGGAACGGTTACGCACAGCGCTCTTTAACTCACTCTCTCATGATTTGCGCACCCCCTTGTCTTCAATCATCGGCGCAGTAACAGGACTTTTAGAAGATCGAAATCTCGTCTATAGTCCAGAGGCCAGAAAAGACCTTTTACAGATTATTCTAAATGGAGCAGAACGTATGAATAGGTTTGTTGGTAACTTATTAGACATGGCCCGGCTAGAAAGTGGTATGTTAAAATTAAAAAAAGATTGGTGCGATCTTCAAGATAATATAGGTGTTGCCGTAAATAGGCTGGGAGAGTCCTTAACAAATCGTCCCTTAGACATTCAAGTGCAGCCAAACTTACCGTTGGTACAAGCCGATTGTATTCTAATTGAACAAGTACTCATTAACTTGTTGGACAATGCGTTAAAGTATTCTGAACAAGGGAGTAAAATTGTTGTAACTACCCAGCAGAGAGAAAACCAGCTCGAGACAACGGTTGCTAATCAGGGAGAAGGGATCCCCGATACGGATTTAAGTAAAGTTTTTGATAAATTTTATCGGCTCAACTCCCCCCTTCAGGTGAGTGGAACAGGCCTTGGCTTAGCTATTTGTAAAGGAATCATTGAAGCGCATGGCGGAGAAATTTGGGCTAATAATAATTTACTAGGTGGGGTGACCATTACATTCACCTTACCTTTATCCAATCAAGCAATAGGTAGAGTTCCTGTTATGAATGAAGGAGTTTGAGATGGAAAACACAGGGCCGCGGATTTTAATTATTGATGATGAAACACAAATTCGGCGGTTTTTACGTGTGGCTTTAACGAGCCATGGGTATGTTGTAAAAGACGTCGGCACGGGAAAAGAAGGACTTGACGCAATTGCTATGTTCAGCCCGGCTTTAGTTATTTTAGATTTAGGCTTGCCTGATATTGATGGAATTGACGTCGTTCGCCAATTACGAGAATGGTCCAAAGTGCCCGTGATCATTCTTTCTGTCAAAGAACAAGAGACAGATAAGATTACCGCCCTAGACTCTGGTGCGGATGATTATGTGACAAAGCCTTTTGCGATGGGTGAATTGTTAGCTCGCATACGTGCGGCCATGCGTCATATCACGGGAGATGAGGAACAACCGGTTTTACAATTCTCAGATTTGTCAATTGATTTAGTCCATCGTCGCATCACTGTCGATAATAACGAAATTAAGCTCACTCAAACTGAATATGAAATAGTAAAAAACTTAGCTATTAATGCGGGAAAGGTTATGACCCACAGATCGTTACTCCGTACGGTATGGGGACCGTCTTATGAGAAGGAAGTACAGTACTTACGAGTTTACATTGGTCAGATTAGGCGCAAGCTTGAACGTGATCCCTCCCGCCCAAGGCATATTATTACCGAACCCGGGGTGGGGTATCGTTTGTTATAACCTTGATTCCCGTGAAAAATTATACCTACATTAATAAACCCTGATTTTACAGGCATTTTGGTGTTTTTGTAGGTATAAAAATTATACCTACAAATTGAATTGCGAATCATTATTTTTGTGACTATTCAGGTACTCAGTTAATCAACCACAGATTACACAGATACAGATTAAAAAAATACATTTTTAGCTCTAAAATATAAATCGCTTGTAACGCAATTGATATTCGCCAAAGTTGATAAAAGCCCGATTTAATCCTGTAGCTTTGAGATAATTGATAATTATCGTTTCTTCATTGACTCCCA
>OMOF01000146.1 GCA_900290375.1 Candidatus Desulfosporosinus infrequens | reverse complement strand
TCTGTAACTCATGACATCAGGCCTTGAGGATGCGACATTTATGGACGGTGCGACGGATTTCTGCACATTCCCTAGATCCCAAAAGGAAAAATCTTTCATTTTTATAATGACCTGACCGGATTCGTTTAAAATTACTACATCAAATTTCTCGACTTCCCGGAAACCAGCCTTTGTTGTTCCCATATACTTTACGTAAGAAAAACATCTTTCCGTCAAGTCACCCAATATTTCAATTTCCCCAAGCATGAAGGGAAGTCGTACTCTTCCGGATTCCATATCGGCACCTGCGAATCCGATCACCGCCTCTAAGGCACCATCAATCAGGCTAGGGTGTAATTTATAATCTTTAAATGAAGCTTTTAAGTGGTCCGGTAGTTGTAAAACTGCCAGGACCTCAGCATCATTAACATATAACTCTTGAATCGATTGGAAGCTATTACCTAAGTTTAACTGACCCAAGCGAAACAGCTCATAACATCTTTCTCCGGAAATTATCTCTTGACATCTACTTTTAATTGTTTCAATATCCATAAATTCCGCTTCCGTTTTATGATTAGTGTCACTTTCATAAACTATTTTGCCTTTGCCATGAACGATAGATCGTCCGTTTTCTAATTTACTTACTACTTCAAATTCTGCCATGTTTTGATTTGACTTCACTGGGATTAGCGAAATATTCACCTTCATACCCGGTTGATCTAGCTTAATAAAATTCAGCCAAGAATTATCAATAATTTTAACGACTTTCTGACGATTGCTTGCCAAATCACCAGCTACTTTCGCCATTTCCAAGTAGGCAACTGCAGGCAAGATCATCTCATCGCCAACTAAATGGTCTTTTAAAAAGAATTCTTCACCAGTAAATATTGTTTCAAAACTTTGTTCCTCTAATGTTGAGACATTTTTATCGATTAAGGGGTGTAACTTGGAGAAAAGTCCAAATCCTGAAGTAATAATTGAGGTGTCAACTGATTTTTCATCAATCCAATAGCTATCCCCGGCAAACGGATAAGTCGGCAAATGGATTAACTGGTAATTCTCTCCGAACAAACCCTTAAGGTTAAGGTCGGATCCTTGCACATAGTAGTCCGCTAGCACTGAAAGTTTTTCTTTATATTCCTCATTTTTCAGCGCTGAACCGTTTTGCAAGTCAGCAATTATACCGTGTACGGTTTTTTTCACCGCAGGATCCGTTTTAATAACTTTTACGTTCTGGCGATTGATAAAATAATCTTTGCTGCTTCCAGCACGAAATAGTTCTTTAAGGCGTGCTTCTAATTCATAAATATCCCGGACAATGAAAGCTCCTCGCAGCGAAAAATGACTTCTGCCAGCCAGTAAAGTATACGCAATATCTTCGATAAAACAATTTCCCTCATTTTCCTCCAGCCATTTCGCCAAATCCTGCAGCCTGCGGTCAAACGATTCCTGAGACTTGGCAGAAATAGGAATTAAATAATATGGCAAACTTGATCCTGAACGTTTTTCTGCTCGACGGGGGGGTTCTTCGATCACCACATGGGCGTTCGTGCCGCTAAAACCAAACGAACTGACAGCAGCCATCCGTGCAAGGCCGTTTTTAGGCAGCCAATCGATCAGATTTGTATTTACGTAAAATGGAGTTTCCTGGAATTTAATATGTTCGTTAGGCTGAACAAAATGGAGAACAGGAGGTATCTGTTTGTTTTTTAGGGAGAGCAATACTTTTATGACACTGGTTACCCCTGCCGCCATCGTGGCATGTCCAACATTTGACTTGACGGAACCAATGGCACAGAATTGTTTCTCTTGAGTATAATTTCGAAAGGCATTGGTCAAGGCCTTGACTTCGATTGGATCCCCCAGTTTGGTGCCTGTCCCGTGCGCCTCGACTAAACTGAGATGCGCGGGATTTATATTAGCTTTTTGATAAACATCCAATTCTAGTCTCGTCTGAGACTGAACACTGGGAGCGGTGATACCATTTGTTTTTCCATCTTGATTAATACCAGAGCCTTTAATCACACCATAAATTTGATGTTTATCCGCCAGGGCTTTTTCAAGAGGCTTTAATACCAATACGCCGACTCCCTCGCTGAGGATAGTACCATCAGCCGTTTGATCAAAGGTTTTACATTTTCCACTCGGTGACAACATTTCCACCTTAGTTGTTGCAATATGTAGCTCAGGAGTAATCATAAGTTTCACACCGCCAACCAGCGCCAGATCACTTTCTCCGTTCTGAATGCTCTGACACGCTAGATGAAGCGCAACTAGTGAACTTGAACATGCAGTATCTATAGTTATACAAGGACCAATAAGGTCTAGAAAATATGAGATCCGTGATGCCAGGATTGAAGGTGCCATACCGGTAAAGGCTTCTCCACTGGTTTCCTTGTTTACTTCAGCCAGTTTCTTTAAATAATCTCCCTGTGAAGCGCCCACAAACACGCCGCACTTCGTATTCGCAAGAGAAGTGTCACTATAACCTGCATCCTCCAAAGCTCTCCATGTTTCTTCCAAAAACAAACGCTGCTGTGGATCCATCGATATTGCTTCAATCGGAGGAAGATTAAAAAACAACGTATCAAATTTGTCGATATCTTCGAGGAATCCTCCTACTTTACTATAAGATTTATTGGGCGTTTTTGGGTTTAAATCGTAGTACTGATCAGCATTCCAACGTTCTTTTGGTACTTTAATAACACTGTCTGTGCCATTTTTCATGTTCTCCCAAAATTCATTGATATTCTGAGCCCCAGGGAAACGGCCTGACATTCCGATGATCGCAATGTCTTGATGTTGAAGTGAACGAGTATCTTCTTGATTTATTTTTCGACTGTCATCTGGAAGTTCGGTTGCTGCTAAAACAATTTTCTCTGTTTTTACAGGCTTAGCAACAATAATGTTCTCTTCCAAAGCTATTTTAGGTTTTTGGATCGTTGTAGCCACGAGTTTTTCAACTGTTCTTTGGGTTACTTGCCCATAGATTTCTCTATTTTTCATGATCTCCTGATCGACAAACTCAGTTAACTTAGAAAACGTTGAATAATCATAAAGAACCACTGCATCCAAATTTAAACCGAAGCTGCGGTTTATGTCCCTGATAATTTCGATTCCGTTGATTGAATCCACTCCCAGATCTTTAAAACTTAAATTAGAACTCAGGTCGTCAGCCGAGATATGTAAACTCTCGGTTACGATTTCTGTGATCTTGGCCGCTACGGTTTCTTTCTGATCATCATAATTGTCTATTAAACGATCCGTGGTGCTTGGAATCTCCGTAAATGTTTCATATTTTACTTTTTCTTGATAAAGTTCGCCATAACGATTTGATACAATATCCTCTACTTGCCTATCTTCCAACACTATCTTGGCTTTCGGTTTCTCTACTGATAATTCCAGTGCTTTTTTTTCTACTTCTCCCTGGCTCACACGACCGAATATCTCGCTATTCTTCTTAATCTCCGCAGAGACAAACTCAGTAAGCTTGGAAACTGTTGGATTATCATAAAGTACAACTGAATCAAGATTCAAACCGAAACTACGGTTTATGTCTCTGATGATTTCCATTCCATTGATTGAATCAAATCCCAAATCTTTAAAACTCAAGTCGGAACCCAATTCGTCTTCTGATACATGCAAATTTTCGGTTACGAGTTCGATAATTTTTACTGCTACTTCTTCCTCTAAATTAATAACCCCAGGGCTTTGTTCCAGACTAATTCTGCCCTTATTAATTGT
>OMOF01000507.1 GCA_900290375.1 Candidatus Desulfosporosinus infrequens | reverse complement strand
GTTGTTAATAATTCAAAACAATGAAGCCCCTTATTAGCACCAATGGCACTTGTACTAAATGGGCCTTTATCGAAAGTTAAATTGCCATAGTATCAACTCGTCTAAGATGCAGTTACTGTCACAGTGTAAGTTGCAATGAAAAGTCTAAAGAGAGTAATGTAAATATAAAGAACCACCTGGGCAACTGTTAACTCGGGGCGGATCGATTATTACCTTTGTTATAGGTGCATTCGGGCTGCCCCAGTTCAATAAAATAGATCCCATCTCACATGTTTGGTCTGAATTAGAGGATATTCCCAATCGTTGTTGGCTGATCACTGTTCCAGGGTCTATTTTATAGCTGTTATTTGCAGTAGTCGATCCGCTATTAGCAACATAGGTTACGTTTCCATCAGCCAAAGTAACGGATACAGTGCCATCGACGCCTGTTGTCAAGGCAACGACTGGGGAAGTGTTGCTATTTAGGTCAGAAGCAGCTAATCCTGTGACTGACACACTTGAGTAGGCAGGAGCACTAGCCAAGGTCCCAAGATTAAAAAGTGGAACAGGTGTATTCACCATCTGCATTGATGGTAAAGAGGTTGTTCCCAAGTTAACACTTCCAGTAATGGTTTTGCCGTTAACTTGAGTAATCCACAAACCTGGAATCCCTGTTCCAAGGTATACGTTTTGGTTAGAAATCGGATTTCCGTACGCATCCTGAGCAGTCATGGTAATATTTTGTGAGCCACCCAGGACTTCGCCAACGCTCGACGGACTTATTTTTATAGCTATAGGAGCACTGCACGTTGCAGTAAAGTAAGTAGTGATTGTTGCGGTTTTATTATTGAGCGAGTTGCTAACAGTAATGATCGGGATTTCGGAATACTTGTCACTGGTATACACTTGAGCAACCTCGACAGGTGCGAATACACCAGCAGCTAAGGTGGATACACCTGTTGAATAATAAGGAAAGCTATTACTATTGTTTGCGAAGTAACTGGCTACTATGGGCTGCAATTGACCTTTGGAATTTACATTAAAGCCGAGAAATTCTTCAAAGTTACCCGGCAGACTAGTTGAAGGTAAGGTCCACTCGGCGACTTGTGACCCAGCAGAGCCAATGCTAGGTACAGGTACATTAACTCCAATAAAGCTGGTCAGGGTCGAAAGATTCTCTTCAATTAATGTGGTTGAACCACTTGTCGAACCAGACATATAGCCAACCACTTTATAACCTGACTGAGCTTTCCAGAGATGAACAGTGTTAACACTAACTTCGCCAAAACTGTTCACGTTGACAGTTACGTTATTAGGCATTGAAGCTAGAGTGAAGCCATCCACATTAGTAATTACGCTATTTTCATTTGAACTCATGTTCATGATCAATCCTTGACTTGGAATAGTGCTTAGAGCCGGATAGGAGTTGAAGGGAGCTACCACGAAGAGGGCATTCCTACTGGAGTCATATGCATTACCTGTCGATGTAGGAACTCCGGCCACGGCAAGGGTTGATGCAGGAGCCACATTGCCCTCCAGCAACGGTAAGTATTGGGTGAATCCACTCAGATCGGAAGCTACACCAAGACCTTCGCTTACTACAGTTACTGTTACAGTGCAAGTAGCTGCGTTAGCACCATCCTCCGTCGTTGCTGTAATATTCACCGTCCCTGTTTTTAATGGAGTTACTACTCCGTTTACAACAGTAGCTACATCTGCATTATTTGTTGTCCAAGTAACCGCTTGGTATGTAGCATTGGCAGGTGATACTGTAGCAACTAATGTGCCAGTGGCACCACCAGGTGTTAGAGATAATGTAGGATTATTAAGACTTACTCCTGTTACAGCAGTCACCGATGGGGTTACACTATCACTTGAAGACCCGCCTCCCACAGCTGAATTAAGAGTAGTTGTAATTTGTGCAACATCGGCATCAGTGACTAGGTTGTGACCGCCAAGGGCAGTTACTACTGACGTTGATCCAAGCTTACTGTTAATACTAGTAGAAGCAATTGAGCCGTCTCCATTAGTGTCATTAAGAACAATAGGTGAATTTGTCTTAGCTGCAAGAGACGATGCAACGAGAGAGTCAACCAAATGAGGGTCTGTACCATTAGCAACATAGACGTTGTTATATTTATAGGTTAAGGCATTGAGTACTGCCAGATTCGTAGCGAAACGATCTGAACCAAAGAG
>OMOF01000145.1 GCA_900290375.1 Candidatus Desulfosporosinus infrequens | reverse complement strand
ACTTCTGTTTGTTTTAAGTAGTATTTCATTTTTCAGAAATGCTTGGAAGGTAGAGAAGACTAAAGAGTATAGAGCGATAGTTTCTATCATCATCACAGATAGAATACGTTCCATCGATAAAATAGCAGAAACTGTAAAATTACCATATGATTTAGTTAGGAAAGATCTTCAAATCTTGATCGACAAGGTTAAACTTACTGATATAGCTATTGACGATACACGTCGTGAGGTCATTTTAAGCTGAGTTTCTAAATGAACGTAGCTGGATTACCTTAAATTTTATAAATAAGTTGTACACAAAAGTAGCTAACACCAATACATTTTGGGTTAGCTACTTTTTGCTATAAGTAAATTTGACCTCCCTAAAATAGTCTAACCCGTTCCATTTTGAGGTGAAAAATTTAAAAACGCATCAAGTATCACGCTATAATTCACATCTAAAATTCGTTGTATATCCACATAAATCACAGTATATATCATACACCTAACAACAAGGGAAGCCTTCGGGTGTGATTTTAGATTCAATTTGAGAGTTTAAACCGCTTAACGGAATCTAAACCCATATAAAACATTTTACAACTCAACGGGAAATTGTAAGGCTTTTATTAAAAGGACTGTATCTACTGAAGTATAAAGCCGAATTGGTTTTCAGCAGTGCGTAGAGATTAGACAACTTAATAAGAAGATTAATTCTAGGTAGGGGGTGGTGTATCCATTTTTAAGGAAAATCAGGCAAATGAGAGGATAATTTACATAACAGCTGAGATTAACAACAAGAGACTGCAAAATTTATACAGAGGCTAAATGCCTGAAGCTCACTCCCACCTTCGCCTTCGGCGATGTAAAGTCAAAACCATGCTTGTAGAGTAGAAATAATTGTAAGGTCGCCAACTGAAGTTATTTGCCAGATAGTTTGGACGGTCTGGCTTTTTAACTTAACATGAATAAATTACATTTTAATAGAAATAATGATCAATAGGAGTGATGAGATGAGTATTGAAAATAACAAAGAATCGATTGAAGGTTTAACTGCATCGGAAGTTTCTAGCGTTTGGGCTGGATATATGAAAGGTAGTTTTGAACAAAGATTTTTTCAATATTTTCTTGAGACCACGGAAGATAACGAAATAAAGAAAATAGTACAAAGGATGCTAAATCAATCGATTGTAAGCATAGAGGAGGCTAAAGCCATATTTATCAATGAAAATATAGCTATTCCTCTAGGGTTTACTGATGAGGACATAAGTGTTAAAGCACATAAAATGTTCTCAGATACATTTACCTTGTATTTTTGTGATGATATAGTACTGCTTTCCCTTAGCACCTTTTCTAGCGCAATATCTGATTGCACCAGAAAAGATGTAAGAAATTATTTTCAAATGAGTTTAGAGTTTTCTCTAAACATGCAGAATGATATTAATGACTTGATGTTATCTAAAGGGGTATATTTAAGGCCACCCCAAATAGCTTTAGATAATGTAGTCGATTTTGTTGATGAAAATAAATATCTTAGTGGATTTTTAGGTGGTTTAAGACCTATTAATGTAGCTGAAATTGCTAACTTATCACGAATTATACATAGGGCTCAGTTTTCGAAAATGATTTTTGTGGCATTTGGTAAAATAGCCAAATCAAAAGAGCTTGCTCTACATTTTAGCAAAGGTAGAGACGAGATTCAAAAAGTATTAGATTCACTCCAGGAAGTTCTTGAAAAAGAAAATATCCCAATATCGGCATCAAGTGATTATGAGATATTCGATATTGACTTGCCTCCTTTTTCCGGTAGACTGATGTTATTTTTCGTTAATATGTGTTTGGGAATATTCTGCTTTAACATGATATCTCAAGCCATGACATCCAGTTTTAGGTCTGATATAGTTTCGAAAGTTACCAAAATCATGAATGATATGAAGCATTTTTATGGGGAAGGTATAAAATTGACAATAAAAGAAGGATGGCTAGAAAGACCTCCCCAATCGATAAATAGAAAGATTTAATGCTTGAGTTTGAGGTGCATAAATCACGCCGTAAATATGCTCTCCCACTTTAATTTCAACGGTGGGAGGGCTTTTTATTAACTATACCGTGGTACGAGAGTACATATATATACTCAATGAGGGCCTTGCGGCCCTCGCATTCAAACCGTGATCGATTTCTTGGTGAACCCCGCCAGGGGTGTCCTTTTTTTCTAACAACTACGTATTTTTATGTGATAGGTCCCTAGAACCCTTCATGATCAATGAAACAAGATATAGGCGAGGTCGGCCACTGAACTTATTTGCCAGATCGTTCGGACGGTCTGTTTTTTTTGTTTTTTCTTGGATTATTTTTGCTGCCTTGAGAGGTAGTCAAGGAAGGATGTGAAAGTGTAAAGGTATGAAAAAAGACGAAGTAAAACGAAAAATAAAAATATAGAGTTTTGGGTTGGGGAAATAATAACCATATTTTACGATTAAATTTGAGGTTAAGGATACTGGGATTGGTATCGATGAAGATTCCCTATACAAAGGATTTGAAGCTAATATTATTAACCTCTGCTGCACAGGCGGGTGATGCTGCAAAAGCGAGAGAACAAGGTTTTTCAGGGTATCTGACGAAACCGATAAGACGAGGTGAGTTACTGAATTGTATGGCGATTGTTTTAGGCTTGAAACCAGACACAGAGGAAAGCCAGCAAGTTATCACAAAATATACAGCCCTGCTAAAGCAAAGGCTTTCCTAGCTTAAATCTTGTGAAAAAAATACCTCCTTAATGAAAGGAAAGTGTCATAGTAATGGCATTTTTTTTTGTTATCATCTTAATTAACGGGAAAGTATAAAGATGGTTGCTTGTACGGATGATGTGTATATTCTTGAGTATTATGAAGAGGGTATGGTTGTATTCACATCACCAATAGTTTTCATCCGCTGGTTCGGTCTTTAGAGAGAGGGTTCGATTATGATAGGCGTTGGAGAGTGGTTAAATGCCAAAGAGCAAAAATATTAAAGTAGGAATGAGTTTTGCGACGGGGAGAAGCAGTTTCCAAAATGTTCTGAGAACCACCATATACAAATGGAAGGAATCCTGTTTGGTTGAAAACAAAGGAAAAAGAACTGATTTTAATCCTTTTGTGTTCTTGTTAGTTTTTCTAATTATACCTTTCACTTTGTCATTACCTAATTTCGTCCAAAAGTCATTGAATTGTCAAGAAAATATTACCCAATAAGGATATATTTGAAATAATGAGGATATCCATATACGGCAATTGCTTGACATCACGAAGGAAACCTTAGCAAAGTTCTTCACAAGCTGTTCCAGCGACGAGTTCCTGCAGCTACTCAACTTAAAGAATGGAAGGCCGAAGCTGTAACGCATTTTAAGTAAGTCATTGTTGCGATAGCTGAAGTTTAACGCGATGGGAGGCAAATTCATGAATAAGTTCAAAGTGGTTTTTCATATGGATAAGCAGGTGAAAGTCGGTGTCGTACTGACCAATATTAATAATCTAATCTCCGAAATTGGTATAGAAAATCTTGAAATCCAAATGGTAACCAAAGCCGATGCAGTAAAAGCGTTAGTGAGAAGCACGAGCCCCTTTGGATCCTTGCTGAAGGAGTTAGCAGAAAAACAAGTTGAATTCAGTGCCTGCGCCAATGCGATGCACAATTTCGGGATACATAGAAATGAGTTGCTTGATTTTGTAACGGTCGATTCCTCGGGGGGAGGTGAAATATTCAAGAAAAAAGCTGCAGGTTGGTCCTATATTTGTCCCTGAAAAATATTGGCATCTACGCCCCTAATAAAGTAAGGGCAGTAATGATAGAGACTGCATTGTTGCAATTAATGAACGGAGGGAAATTAATTATGAGTACACTTATGATGAAAGATGGAACACAGATCT
>OMOF01000755.1 GCA_900290375.1 Candidatus Desulfosporosinus infrequens | reverse complement strand
TTTGCTTTCCTATCATGGAAAATTAACGGCGGAATTCGGCTTGAGGGAAAACGCATTTTCCGGGGTCGGATAAAGGTCTTTTCGTTGTCCGATTAGGATTAGATACAGAGTCGCAGAATAGAATATTTTTCCCCTATCAATCAAAAAAGCTGTCTTTTTATATGACATGCTTTTCCTTTTAAAGATCGTTTTTCTATCTCTTAAACAGATACATTTTTTTCGATTAATTTTTCTGTCCCATAAGGATGGCGGACAGGCCGGGGGCCTGGCCGTCCTTCCTTGTCTTTATAGTAACAACAGCATTGAAGATGATGCATTGATGAGTTATAAAACTTCTATTTTCATGAAAAAGTATCCGATATATTTAATGAATTATTTTTCCCATGATGGATTAAAAAATGAAAAAATTCTGATTTTTGTATCTTTTCCTCTATCGGCCATCTCCTTGAGGTGTTTCCTATCAATTTTAGGTGTGAAAGTTAAAATAAAGATGTTTTCCTTTTTTTATATACTTAAAAACTTAAAAGCTTAGGACGTCCGCAAAGCCTTATGGATAAAGGCTTTTAGAAATCTATTGAATAAAATCTTCGGTCAATTGAATAAAATCTTCGGTCAATTGAATAAAATCTTCGGTCAATTGAATAAAATCTTCGGTGACTAAATAAACTGTTTATTGATTATATTTAGTAGACTGTATATTTATTATCTGCTTTAATAGATAGTCTGTATGTCTATCTATTCAATTAACACATTATTCAGGTGCTCAAATGAAGATTAAAAAGTCTGATTTGAAGGTAAGAAAAAGTAATGTTTTTGTGAATGGCCGTTATCGTTTTGGCCTTCATGAGCAAAAGATTCTTCTTCAAATAATCAGTAGGGTCTCTTCTGATGAGAAAGACTTTTCACAATATTTTATCTCCTGGGCCGATCTAAAGACTATCAGTAATGGCTTTCTTGATACCTCTAAGAAGATAGATCAGGCCTGTGAAAAGCTTAAAAATAAGACTATCAAAATTGTTTCTGAAAAGGGTGTTGAAGACAATTTTGGATTTTTGTCCGGATGGACTACTAGGGCCGGCCAGGGCGTTAATTTTAGGATTGACCCTGGTATGCGTTGTATGCTGCTTAACCTTCTTGAGGATGGCAATTTTACTCTTTATCGCCTTGAATGCGCTATGGCCTTGAGTAGCTCTTACACTATACGTTT
>OMOF01000702.1 GCA_900290375.1 Candidatus Desulfosporosinus infrequens | reverse complement strand
TGGGCTTATTGCCCTTGTTGACCCACATCTAGGTAGATTGAATTGGGAATATCATTCTCCAAGCATAATGTTAGATCGTGAATCCTTCAGAGAATTTCTAGTACGTTATTTTGCTCAGCCTAAAAAACGTGAAGAAGATCTTGAAATAATGGGTTATCCTTTTAAAGTTGAAGTTAAACGAATGTGGGACAACAAATACCTTTTGACATGCATACCATTTACTATGGGTGTTCAGTGCGTTAAAGAAACGGCTGAAGGATATAGTGGTAAATAAGCTACAATGATAAATATTTTAAAAAGGGATGGAACGCTTTGGATATACAAAAATGGGCAATTTATGGTCGCGTATCCACGGATCACGAAAACCAAAAAACCTCTATACCTAATCAATTGAATTATTGCACTGAATGGGTTCATCGGTCCGGCGGCGTTGTTTATGACACATATATCGACGATGGCATTTCTGGTAAATCCATGCTAATAAGACCTGATGTGAAGCGCTTACTTGCTGATGCAGAAGCTAAGAAGTTCTGTGGAGTGGTATTTAATAATATATCTCGCTTCGGCCGGGATAACCTAGATCTCTTATGGATGAAACGAAAGATTTGTGACGAATGGGATCTCCGCATGATTGGCCTGGAAGAAGGGTATGATTCAAGCAAAGATGATGATGAATTACTTTTCATGATTCACGCTGGAATGAGCCAGAGTATGCGCAAGAAACTTTCTAGACAAATTAAATACAGCTGCATTCGCAAGGCCGAAAGAGGCGAATGTGCTATACCAACGCCACCTTATGGCTACCGTCGCCCACGTATTGTTATCCGTGAAGATGGTACCGTCATTAGGCCAGAGAATTATAAGCTACTTATTGATCCGGAGACGGCTCCTATTGTAAGAAAGATATTTGAGCTGGTCAAATGTGGACTTGGCGCAGACCGAATTATCACTGCTATGGAAAATGGTCATCCACCGTTTTGTAAACCAATTATGACGCGATTTGGAGCTAAGCATTGGAGTAAATCAACAATTTATCATATACTGCATAATTCAGCTTACAAAGGTACAATAGTTTTCAATCAAACTAAATCTAGATCTAAAAAGAATCCTGAATCAGAGTGGATCATACATGAAAATTCTCATGAAGCCATAGTAAGCTTAGAATTATGGGACGAAGTACAAGAGCTTATGAATCGGAGACGCTCAAACAAAGCTCTTGGAACGGAAAGAGCTTTGTTATCTGGTATTGCTAAATGTGGACTATGCGGAAATGGAATGGTACACTGTAGTAATAATGCGCCCAGTGGGACTGTTAATAAAGTGTTTAGACGATATTACTATTACAGATGTTCTCATGTGCATTTCCCTAAGAAACAATCTATAATACAAATACGCGAAGAGGTGCTTAATGAGGTAATATTAAATGCTTTACAAGAAATTAGCTTTGATCTCTCCCTGGTAGATACCTTAGTAATCAGTCAGAAAGAAAGCTTGCGCGGACAAAGTATGGAGAATGCTAAAGAAGTAAACAAAATAGATAAGGACCTAGCTAAAATTGAGAAAGCATTTAGGAAAGATCTTGAACTTTACCGGGCTGAAGTTATAACTATAAACCAATTCAAGGATCTACAAGAAGAAAATACATTAGCTCGGGAAAATCTTATGCGCCGGAAGGCGTTGCT
>OMOF01000197.1 GCA_900290375.1 Candidatus Desulfosporosinus infrequens | reverse complement strand
TGGATTCCAGTCTACTGGGAGAAGAAGGAACCTGTGACATACTTGTTGACATCATAAGGAAGAGATTCAATCTGAAATAACAGAATCCCAATAAAAATTAGGCAATGGGCCTTTCTGTGTTGAATAAAACTGATGCAACAAATTGTTAGAACGGATTGGTTTATCTTATAACAACAATGGGGTTGTTTCGCTAGAAGCGGGACAACCCTCTTTTCATGTCATGATATAGGTGTTGGCTTAACAATCTCTTTTTATTGTTAAGTTCTTATAAAGTGCTATATCCAACACATTTATTTCAAATGAAAGTAAGGAGGAATTTTTATGAAACGTATCTTATCCCTAGTAATGATGGTGCTCTTGGCGTTCGGGGTAGTATCTCTTGGAGGCTGCGGTGCATCCACAAGTACACCTACACCTACGCCAAAGGAGGCCTACGCAGAACAAATTAGTTTTTTCCAATGGACTGAGTATACTCCGCAGTCGGTACTCGATTCCTTCAAACAGAAGTATGGTATCACCGTCAAGATGACCAACTTCTCGTCAAACGAGGAGATGATCGCCAAGCTACAGGCGGGTGGGCTCTCGGAGTATGATGTCGTTGTACCGAGTAACTATGCCGTAAAGGGCATGATCGCGCAAAATCTTATTCAGCCCATTAACAAGGACAATGTTCCTAACTTCAAGAACCTTGACGACAGTTTTCTAAACCGTAATTACGATCCTGGAAATAAATACACTGTCCCGTATCTTTCAAGCCCAGTTGTCCTCGCAGTCAACACCAAAAAGGTGACAAAGCCTATCACGAGCTATAATGACCTGCTGGATCCCGCGCTGAAAGACCAAATCGTCGTTGTTGACGACGAGCGGCCGATTATCGGGGCAGCGTTGCTGGCTACGGGCCACTCGCTTAATGACACCAATGAAAATGATCTTAAGGAAGCTGAAGATTGGCTTAAGAAGCTCAGACCAAACATCAAGGTCTTTGACAGCGACAGCCCTAAAACCGCTTTGATTAACGGAGAGTGCTCGATCGGCCTTATCTACAACGGCGAAGCTGCACTGGCTATCAAAGAGAACCCTGATATCAAGATCGTTTGGCCCAAGGAGGGTATTTCCGGACTCACTATTGACAACCTGAGTATCGTCAAAGGTACTAAGCACGAAAAGGAAGCCGAGCTATTTATCAACTACATCCTTGACCCTGCTGTGAGCAAGTCCATTTCCGATGCGTATCCATACACCAATCCTAACAAAGCCGCTCATTCACTCTTACCGCAAAGTTACCTCGACAACTCGGCCAGCAATATACCGTTCGACAAAATCAAAAACAGCGAACTACTTGATGATGTTGGTGCCTCTCTGAGCCAGTTTGACAGGATCTGGACAGAATTCAAGGGCTAAACGATGTACAATGTCCCAGATATCACGCAAAGTATAAAGGAGCCTGAAGCAACATGATAAAAATTGAGATAATTACTCGCCCCGAGAAACTCGGCGACGTCAAGCGAATCCTCGCCAAGCATGATTATGTTGGCCTTACTGTCAGCGCAGTAATGGGTTGCGGTCACCAGAAGGGAAGAATCAAAGAATTCGAAGGACTTGATCTGGAGATAAACTTGCTGCCAAAGGTACAGGTAATGACGGTGGTTCTGGATGAGGATGTTGAGGAGATTCTTACCGATCTCCATGAAAAGATCTCGACCGGTAATGTGGGTGACGGCAAAGTATTCCTTTCGGAGGTCCGAGATGTCATGCGCTTACGTACCGGAGAGAGAGGGGAAAAGATTCTTTAACGAAACCTGGCAGCAAGCATTAAGGAGGTGCCCGCATGGCACAAGTATCTGGCAAGGCAATGGTTGAACTAATCAATGTGGATAAATCCTATGGTGATAACAAGGTCGTCAAAAACCTAAACCTTCAGATACAGGAGGGTGAGTTTTTAACAATGCTCGGGCCTTCCGGTTGCGGCAAGACGACGACATTGCGCATGATTGCTGGTTTTGAGGACGTCACTGCAGGTGAGATCGTAATCGAAGGTGAAAATGTCGTGAACAAGCCACCCTACCAGCGCAATGTCAACACCGTGTTCCAAAACTATGCCTTGTTCCCCCATATGAATGTCTATGACAATATTGCTTTCGGACTCACTGAAAAAAAAGTGAATAAAGAGGAAATCCGTCAGCGTGTGGGTGAGATGCTCTTATTGGTGCAGATGAATGGCTATGAGAAGCGGATGCCTTCCCAGATGTCGGGCGGTCAGAAACAGCGAGTTGCCATTGCCAGAGCGCTGGTCAACAGACCTAAGGTTTTGCTGCTCGACGAGCCACTCGGTGCGCTGGATCTTAAACTGCGCAAACAAATGCAAGTCGAGCTAAAGCACCTCCAACGCCAACTTGGCATCACCTTTGTCTATGTTACGCATGATCAGGAAGAGTCCTTAACCATGAGCGACCGTATCGCCGTCATGCACAACGGCCTCCTTGAGCAGATTGGGCCGCCTGATAAAATCTATAATCAGCCGGCAACCAAGTTCGTGGCAGATTTCATAGGGGAATCGAATATTCTGGAGGCTTCGGTCGGTAGTGTTGCAGGCGACAAGCTAACAGTTATCTTTGAAACAGGCGGTGCCGAGGTTAACGCTACAGGGTTTAAGCAAGACGAGATGGTTTATATCTCGGTGCGTCCTGAAAAGCTCAAATGTTCCGCCGAGTCTGTGCCTGGCTTTAACCTCAGAGGCACTGTCAAGGAACATATCTATGTCGGCTCAATCAGCAAAACCATCATTGAGTTACCCAATGGGCAGGACCTTAAGATGAGCTTGTTGACGGGAACACCACTGCTCCCGCAAGGCGAAACTGTTTGGGTTTATTGGGAAAAGGCTGACACCGTCGTTCTGCACACCCAGGAGGAGACCCTTTATAATTTCATCGAGCAGGTCCCGAAAATCGGGGTGAGCGTATGACTTCAACGACGACTGCCACGACTGTGCTTAGCTCCAAGGCAAGCACACCAAAGAAGCAAATGCCTCTTACACAGTTTGTTCCACTCTTGCTAATGGTAGGTCCTGTCGTTCTTTGGCTTCTGATCTTTGTCGCCGCTCCCCTTATGTATATCTTTGTGATCAGTTTTATGAAAAAAGGCATCTACGGTGGCGTTGTGATCAGTTTTAATTTTCAGAACTATCTTCGGATCTTCGACCCCCTCTATCTAAGAATCTTCCTGGTCTCCATCATCATCGCTACGGCAACCACCCTACTTTGTCTTATCTTAGGCTATCCGTTCGCTTACATCATAGCTAGGGCCAGTGATCGCAATAAAAATATCCTGCTTTCGCTCATCATGTTGCCTTTCTGGACTAACTCACTCATTCGTACCTATGGTTGGATCATCTTGCTGCGTACCAACGGTACCTTTAACACCTTGCTGGCCTCTGCAAACCTGATCTCCCACCCACTTCAGATGCTCTATACGAACGGAGCGGTTATGGTTGGTATGGTCTATACCTTGTTTCCTTTTATGGTCTTACCGCTTTACAGTTCTATCGAGAAGCTTGATCATTGCTTATTGGAGGCTGCGAATGACCTCGGCGCAAACCAACGGCGAGCTTTTTTGCGGGTGACCCTTCCGCTTACCGTCCCGGGCATCTTTGCGGGCTGTATCCAAGTCTTTATCCCTACGCTCGGCTACTTCTTCATCAGCGACCTGTTGGGTGGTGGCAATTCCATACTCGTCGGTAACCTGATTAGAAACCAATTTCTCGCGGCCAGAGATTGGCCGTTTGGCGCAGCGCTTTCAATCCTCCTGATTGTCTTTACCATCGTACTGATGAGGGTCAACAAGCACTTTGGCGGGAGTCTTGAGAATATTACGTAAAGGGGGCAAGGCCATGAATAAACACAACAAACAGTTAAGCAAGTTCCTGTCGGCGGCCTTTGTTACCCTGATCTATATATTTCTTTACTTGCCCATCACCGTCATTGTCTTTTTTTCGTTCAACTCGTCAAAGCTCAATGTCGTTTTTCAGGGTTTTACACTAAAGTGGTATGGTGTCATGTTTCAGAACGGCGATCTAATGTCCGCTCTAGAAAACACTGCGATCGTCGCTGTTTCCAGCGTCGTCATCTCGGTATTTATTGGCACACTTGCCGCTATTGGGATGTTCCGTTATCAATTTAAGGGCAAAGGTATCGTCGATTCGTTTCTGTATATCCCCATTGTCATTCCAGAGATCGTCATGGGTATCTCGTTGCTGGCCTTCTACCACATCCTAAATATTAACCTTGGCCTCACCACACTCATTCTTGCGCACGTCACTTTTTCGATGCCCTATGTTGTGGTAACGGTGCGTTCGCGCCTGTTCGGATATGACATGTCCTTAGAAGAGGCAGCAATGGATCTAGGGGCCACCCGCCTGCACACTCTTCTGCGCATCACACTGCCCATCATCGCTCCAGGCATCCTCGCCGGGGCTATGCTAGCACTCACACTGTCGCTCGATGATGTGATCGTCAGCTTTTTCACCACCGGTGTGGATAGTGTGACCCTTCCCATCTATATTTTCAACAAGGTTAAAACCGGAGTCTCGCCGGATATCAATGCCTTAATCACGGTCATAATCCTGGTCACGTTACTGGTCATGCTGCTTGTACGCACGCTTGAGGCCAGAACTCCCAAAAAGGGTCAAGCTTGATGCCACTTCTAATACCTATTTAGAGAGGAGTTTACGTATGGAACGTATAGAAAGAATGTATATAGACGGGCAATGGGTGTTATCGCGGGCAGGTGAGACACGAAACGTCATCAATCCTGCCGACGGCAGCGTAATAGCAACGGTTGCCGAAGGTACTGCGGAAGATGTGCAACTGGCCGTTGCCGCGGCCAAGAGGGCCTTTTATGAAGATGGGTGGATGGTGGCGCCCCCTGTCGAGCGCGCTAGACTCATGTTTGCGCTCGCTGATGCGCTTGAACAGCAGACGGACGAATTTGCCAAGCTGGAAACTCTCAACAATGGCAAGGCCCTCAGGGAAGCTCAGTTCGATGTTAGTGATGCAGTCGCTTGTTTTAGGTACTACGCCGGCCTTGCTACCAAGCCCCATGGTCAGACCTACGATGTGGCCGACCCCATGCAGACCTTGGTGGTGCGCGAGCCCATTGGTGTCTGTGGACAGATCATTCCTTGGAACTACCCGCTCCTGATGGCCGCCTGGAAGCTCGGTCCAGCACTCGCAGCAGGCAATACGGTCATTTTCAAGTCCTCGGAGCTAACCCCGTTAACAGCGATCAAGCTCTTCCAACTCATTGAAGGTGTGGGATACCCCAAAGGGGTCGTTAATCTTGTACTAGGCGCGGGTAATACGGTGGGTCAGGAGATCGCCGAGAATTACGATATTGATAAAGTCGCTTTTACAGGTGGCACAAACACAGGACGTTCGATCATGAAAGCAGCGACGGGTAACATCAAGAATATCTCGCTCGAGCTGGGCGGTAAATCCCCCAATATCATTTTTGCTGATGCGGATCTTGAGGCAGCCGTGGATTGGACTCTTTTTGCTATCTTTATTAATCAAGGCGAGGTTTGCAGCGCTGGCTCAAGACTCTTACTTGAAGAGAGCATCCATGACCAATTCCTCGAGAGGCTTGTTGAACGCACCAAGAAGATCAAAATCGGCCCGGGGCTGGAGGAGGGCGTTGAGATGGGCCCACTGATCAGCGAAACGCACATGAACCGAGTCCTCGAGTACATTGAACTGGGAAAAAGAGAGGGTGCCAAGCTGTTGTGCGGCGGACACCGAATTCTTGAGGGCAACTTAGAAAAGGGATACTTCGTCGAGCCCACAATCTTCGCCAACACCTCGCCTGACATGCGCATCGTACAGGAAGAGATTTTCGGGCCAGTCCTGGTCGTTCAGAAATTCAAAGATGAAAAAGAAGCGATCGCGTTGGCCAACAACACTATTTATGGTCTGGCAGCCGGCGTCTTCACGCAAGACGGCGCGAAGGGACTACGGGTCATTAAAAAGCTGCGGGCCGGTATCACCTGGATAAACGCCTACAATCCAACGTACAATGAAGCTCCGTGGGGCGGCTATAAACAGAGCGGTATAGGCCGCGAACTTGGCACCTTCGGTTTTGAGGAATACACTGAGGTAAAACAGATCAACATCAATCTCGAACCGGGCCCGATCAGTTGGTTTGAAAATCGGTAA
>OMOF01000327.1:5041-7181 GCA_900290375.1 Candidatus Desulfosporosinus infrequens | reverse complement strand
TAAAATATAGTTTATTTCCACTTTCTTCTTAGAATGGAATTATTGCATCGATGTCGAATCCTCCATGGAAGGACATTTTTATGGAGGAAGGGATCAATATGACGCTAAAAAAGATTTTAACTTAGGACAATAAAAAAGAGCCCGAAGGCTCAGATTGTAATTTTAACTCAGACTTTCCACATGCCATATACATTTTTGGCACTATCAATGTCAACAGACTTGCTACAAACAGTTCTAGGTTTAACATATTGCCACACTTGGGCGTAGCTCAAGTCATTTGAAGGGTATGGTGCTGGAGTTTGCACGCCAGAATAAACCCAATGAGCATCCCAATAAAGGATTGAATGGCCTGCCCATGATTGATGGTGAATCATGCTAAGTTGAGCTGCTGAAGAATAAACCCCTGATATATATCCAACAGTACTAATGGCACTAGCCCAGCCTCTCACATAGCTAAGATAGTTGTTTTGATTCAGTTGCCCAGCTTCGAGATCGAGATAGATTGCAGATTTAACAGGTTGTCCAACTCCCCTAGCCAACGAAACTGCCTGTCGACCNNAAGATTGCGTACCGCCGTGTACATTGTTCGTATAATTTACACCGGAATAGATACTGATAATATAAAATCCTTTATTGCTAAGTGTCGATGCTTCCGACACTGATAAAGGTTCGCCAGGATAGCAAGGCCCACCTAAATAACGAGCGACAAACTGATATTGCGTACTTTTCTGCATACTTGATGCCACAGAAGATAGATCAGAGTCCGAATCAAAACCATTGCAAACTGTTTGATTGGAGGTTGTAGTAATAGAGTTGTTAGTTAGAGGTTTCGGGGACGCTTCCGGCTTAGAGGTTTTTCGTTCTATTTCATCCTGTTGTGCATAGCTAGGAAGCTCTTCAAAAAGGATGCCATTAGAAGGAACGCTCTTCTCACTTGAAAAATGTATTAACTGACTAGGAAGACCTAGCTCTAAACAGAAAGCCATCAACGCTATAAAAAAGGCTACAAATGCTATGCCCCAAGTTAGTGACTCCCTTTTTTTAAAGCTTAAAGCAGCTTCATGCGACAACAACTTGCCCCCCTTCTCCTAAAAATTATGAAGGACAAGCCACGTTTAGAACCCAAGAGTATCCAATACTGGCGGGATCACAAATAGCAAAATCAAGTTCATCTGCGATACTGACAGGCTCTTTTACATGTCGCATTGCTTAATATACCTTTTCTGCGGGTTGTGCAAAAATAACCGAGTTGGAGTTTGCGCACTAGACGTATTCTGACGACAAAGAACGTTCATAAGTCTCTAATTTACATTTCGCGGTTTTAGTCAAACTCACCCGTTTTCTGTTCCGTTACCACACAACCCCAAAATCGAGCTTCAAAGCACTTATGGTAGAGAGCTAAAGAGATTCTTTAAAATGCTAAGACCGTGATCTTTACTAGTTTTGCTGATTGTTTTAAATCCAAAAGTGCACAAGTGCAGACTGTATGAGTGACAGACTAGATTTCCTTGACTTTATGAAACACCTACTACTTTAATACCATTTACGAGTTAATAATTAGGATTATTAACTCGTTTAGAAAATTCAGTAATACCCATATTTGCATAACAATAAACTCTGTGTATTCTCATAGGATCTGTACTATCATTAGCGTAACCACGCTCTGTAGTTACTGCTATCTTATAACCAGCATTTCTTGTAAGATTCATTATATTATCGTTATAAGTTCCATCAGGATAAGCTATAAAATCAACAGGTTTTCCTATTTCTTTCTCTAAATCTTCTTTTGACTTTGTTATTTCATTTATTACTGTATTACTATCTACTGTAGTTAAACTAACATGATTAACAGTGTGATCCTCTATTTCCCATCCACTGTTAGATAATTCTTTTAGTTGTGCAAGAGACATAAATTTATCTCCATTAATATAACTTGATATCATAAATACAGAAGCTGTGAACCCATATTTCTTTAGTATAGGATAAGCTGTTGTATAGTTGTCGTCATAACCATCATCTAAAGTAATAACAATAGGTTTAGAAGGAAATTTAGATCTAAGATAACCTGAATCATACAACTGCTCCAGGGATATACAAGTAAACCCATTACTCTTTAAATAACTCATTTGCTCGTCAAACT
>OMOF01000327.1:0-5031 GCA_900290375.1 Candidatus Desulfosporosinus infrequens | reverse complement strand
ATATTTCAGTCTCTTGTGATATCGCTTCATTACTAGATTTAGTTTCTTTTTGTAGTTTCACAATATCTGCTAAATTCTCATTATCATCTTCTCCGATTATAGAATGTCTTAATGAAGCTTGAGATATTTCAATATGTTTTATTTGTCTAGCTTGTCCTAATAATGTTAACGTCAATAATAGCATTAACACTACAGAAACTATAGTTATTCTATAAATTATTTGTCTCATAATATGCTACTCCTTTGCGTATGTTGTTTTCGATGACTTAATTATAGCGTGTAATGCCAAGAAAACGAAGGGGATGAAATAAAATCCAGTCATAGGGCATCAAAACAATTATACCGTCCATTTAATTTAAATTGTTAATCAATCACATCTTTTAGGGGTAGAGACGTCGTGCAACTGCTGAACCAGAGGTAAAGACTTTACCAAGTGGAAAAATGGTATGCTCGTTCACATTAGCCGTTCGCAGAGAATTTAAAAACCAAGCAGGGGAATATGAAAGTGATTTTTTAACTGCATTGCTTACGGAAAAACAGGTGAGCTAATCGGAGACTATATTAAAAAGGGTGCATTGTTTCCAGTGTGGGGTAGGGTGCAAATTCGAACATACAACGATAAAGAGGGTGTAAAGAAGTGGGTTACAGAGATTATCGTCGAGGGCTTTGACTTTCCGCCGAAGGATAGCGGCAGTGGTTCAGGAAACACGAATACCTCAACTAGTTCATTTGGGCATGAAGCCAACTTCAACCTAGACGACGATATACCGTTTTAGAAAAGATAACTACTTCTGAGGTAAAGAAACGGGGTTGCTTTTGACGGATTAGATGGCATTAATGGTTTACCAAATAGTAAAAGTAAACCATTGTAAACCACCTATTATAGGCTGGTTTATTGTTTACCTGAAAGAGAGCTAAATCCAGGTCTCGACGATGCAGGGAACGTCACCCAGTTGGGGGCAAGAACCTAGTCCTGCCCAAAATGACGGGGTGAATCACCTCCGTCAACTCTTCATACGTGTCGCGCACCACGATCAAATTTTGGGGTTTGCCCAGGTCAAACAGCCTGGCTACGAATTTGTCGGGCATATCCTCTGGGTTGGAGTAGATCTTGGGGTTTGTGTAGCAATGGACCAGAAAAGTGCAACAAGAAAAATGTTTTATAACATTAATGTTATTTATTGTAATAGCAGTTTGAAGCACCACGCCTATATCACTTATATGCCGTGTAATATAAGCCTTACAAAGCATCTAAATCATCTAATACATCCTCTCAAAATACCAAATCATACTAAATAGCCTGACAGTTAAAAGTTCTTACAACAAAATCACACAATACAACGCAAATGATAACGGTAAATGATCAAACTCAACTCTAAATGATACGATAAGCTGGAAGAATATGTTTTATAAGTTTTAGAAGCCGTTTTTCCCGCAATCAGGCGTTTAATTGGTTTAATGGGCTTAATTGTCCGTGGAGATAGCCAAGGCAAAAAAACGGTGCTAGCTTATGCCGAGGCACCCATCTATTCGGGGAGTTAGTACCACTGTCTTCTTTACTATAATATCTACAGATTAGCTGCAGCTTTTATTATTCGCACCGAACGAAGAATTCCTAGGTCACTGGTTAAAAATATAGTCGTCACAAGGTTGGGAGTAGATTACTTAAGCAAGGTTCTCTTGAAATGCGTGTTTAAGTTTGTCAGGATAAACAGATTATAACAAAGGAAAATGTTATTAATATGACATTTTTCTTTCATTTGAAGAGCAATTCTTTTCACAAGATTTACACTAGGGAAGCCTGCTTCTTTAGCAAGGCTGTTACTGACGCTCCATAATATCCACTATAGGGTGTTTGGGTACTACCCCCTAACCCGACTTTCGTCTTACCTAGGCCAAAATCGCCGAGGTTTTTCCTTTTTTAAGGGTTTTTACAACCCATCAGCATATTCCCGAAATGCCGAGGCTAAGAATCATCTTCCCCACCTCAAGAGCAATGACCGAAGAGGAATATGAGCCTATATGTAGAATGATTGCCCAGGACTTGGGACTAGACCAATTCGACAGAACCTCTTTCGAAGCGACTCGGCTAATGTTTTACCCCAGTACATCCGTGGATGGACAGTACCTGTTTGACGAGTGGTCAAAGAAACTTTTAAATCCTGATATAGTTCTGGACCGATATAAAGATTGGCGTGATGTTTCACAGTGGCCAACGGCAGCAGATGAGCGTGGAGTGGCGCAACGCGCTATAAAAAAGCAAGCGGACCCGCTGGAGAAAAAGGATTTAATCGGTGCCTTTTGCCGGGCTTATAGTATCGAAGATGCCATCGAAACATTCCTCGTAGGTGTCTACGAACCATGTCCGATGGAGGGTCGATACAGCTATATCGGTGGCTCGACCTTCGGAGGGGTAGTCACCTACGAAGAAAAGTTTTCATACTCTCATCATTCTACTGACCCGGTATCTGGACGGCTTTGCAACGCCTTTGACCTAGTTAGATTGCATGAGTTTGGACATCTAGATGAAGACGCTGGAGAAGGTACACCTGTTGGTAAGCTTCCCTCGTTCAAAGCTATGATGGAGTTTGCATCCGAAGATACATCTGTCAAACGACAGCTTATTGAAGAACGTCGGGCGCATGTACCGGCGGAGTTTGCGGATGAGGATTGGCAAGAACATCTTGATATTAATTCGAAGGGTGTGGTTTTAAACACTCTTAAGAATCTGATTATTATCCTTGAAAATGACCCATCGCTGAAAAGCATTGTTTTTAATCAATTGAGCGATGGGATGGAGATAAAGGGCGATGTCCCTTGGAAACATCCGAGCCAGTGGTGGCGAGACTCGACATGCTATTGATTGATTATTTGGGAGCGGCAGATATTGACTATGTACGATCGGTTACCCGCAAAGTTTTTACAGCTGCAGTTGCCCGTGTGTTTGAGCCGGGAGTGAAATTTGACTGGATGTTGGTTTTAAATGGGCCAGGAGGTATCGGAAAGAGTACTCTCATTAATAAACTCGCCGGGCAGTGGTTCTCGGATTCACTACAATTATCAGACACACACGACAAAACAGGAGCGGAAAAACTTCAAGGTTTTTGGATTATGGAAATCGGTGAGCTGTCAGGAATGAAGCGTACTGAGCAGGATGCATTGAAACAGTTCTTATCCAGTCAAAACGACATTTACAGGGCAAGCTTTGGTCGTCGAGCCACGCCACATTTGCGTCAATGTATTTTCATTGGTACAACCAACAGTGAACGGGGATATCTTCGCGATACGACTGGTAACCGCAGGTTTTGGCCAGTAAAAGTGGATGCAAGCGATAAGAAACCCTGGAGCATAACGGATGAGGACATATCGCAGACTTGGGCAGAGGCAAAGGTGAGATACCATGCCGGCGAAACACTCCAATTACCAGAAGAACTTGAAAAGTATGCTGAGCAGATGCAAAACGAGGCAATGGAGGTGGATGACCGTGAGGGTGTTATTGAGGCGTATCTTAATAAGCTGTTGCCTAATGATTGGGAATCAAAGAATGAATATGCGCGCCGTGATTATTTGAGTAGTTACTACGACAATGATTCTATTTTCCCAAAAGGTAACAACCCACGGACAACGGTTAGTGCCCAGGAAATCTGGTGTGAGGCATTTGGCAAAGACAAAGGTAACATAAGGCGAACGGACTCTCTTGAAATATGCGTGATGCTTCGACGCATTAAGGGGTGGGAGAGCAAAGGTAAATTACAGACCACACCCCTCTATGGACGGCAAAAGATATTTGAGAAAGTGAACAGTGAACGTACTGAACCAATTATATATAAATTATAAAACTATATATTTATATATTACGGTATAGCCCTATGACATATAGCCCATAAACGCTTATAGATTATCCGAAAACGTAGTTCGTTCAGTTCTTGGTTCAGGGGTAGGGGTGTCAGGTGAGGTTATCTTCATAATATAGTGCCGAATTACTCAGGTGTGATTTTAGGTTCGGGGGTATTGTAAAATCAATATCCTCAACAAATGACTTCACAAGGGGGGCCGAGCTAATCAACGGTGCTCAAAGAAGTAACCTTATAATAACGATGATTCTCTGTCACCAGATTAAATAAGTGTAGTGAAGTAAAAGCGTTGACGCTTTAGGCGGATAAGCTTAACAAATTAAAGGAGTGTGCAAATAGATGGAAACAATGGAACAAATCAAAGCTGAATATGGTAATCTCTCTAAGGATATGAAGGAACTATTAAGTTGGTGGCTTAAAGAGTTCGTCAGACCGGAGAAACATTACAATCATCAGCAGAGCAGTTATCGGCTGAAACACCTATTTGAGCAAGTAGTCCATGAATATTTATCAAATGGCCAGTTGAAAATGGCTATGCTGAAGGCTGGGTACAAGCCACTTGACCAGTCTGAGCTAAATTGGCATTTCAAAATTCGCAAAGTCGACATTCGACCCAAAGTCAAGAGTTTTTACGATTGGTGCATTTCAAATTATGAGAACCAAGATAATCCGGCTGGTGATTTAACTAGAGATATGCAGGGTGATCGGGATTACCCTGAAACCGTAGCCGAAAAAAGTGTAATTATAAATTATCTCCGTCGGCGGAGAGCTTGTAAAGAGGCCTTAGATACCTTCAATCGGGTTTGGAATCTTTACGAGGATGAGGTGTTGAATGCTAGAAGGAGAAGCGACGAAGCGTAGTCCGTCTCCAGGGTATCAAATATTAAAGTGGCTCTCGGCTCAATGTCTGAGAGCCAGTTCCTTGGATGGAGGTGGTTACTGAAATATGGCAAGATCTAAATGGCTTCAGGTGAAAGATAAACTACGCCTTGTTGAAGAATGGGCAAGATCGGGCTTGACTGAAGGTCAAATATCTGCAAATTTAGGGATTTCAAGAAGCACGTTGAGCGACTTCAAAAATAAGCACCAAGAGTTAGCGAAGGCTCTGAGTAATGGCAGAGAGGTAGCTGTTGCTCAGCTCGAAAATATCTTATTCAAACGAGCTCTTGGCTATGAT
>OMOF01000101.1 GCA_900290375.1 Candidatus Desulfosporosinus infrequens | reverse complement strand
GTGGAAAAGCTAAAAGAGGCACTGATCAGTAGGCGCCAAAATCCACCAGTTCATGACGAAATACTAAGTGACCGAGCGCAGGAACTGGAGCGTTACCGACATATTATCGCCAATATCGAGCGGGCCGAACGTGAAGGCAGCTATGAACAAGAACGCTTGCCTATAATTTCGCGGGATCTCCATAAATCTCTAGCGAATGTAGAACAAGGTCAGAAAGAACAGGGTGAGATTTCGTTTGCGGTTCAGGAGAGCATAGTTCTCGTTGAGCGAAAAAGGATAGAAGTGAAGGAATTAGAACAAAAAAATCTTGCCGGGCTTCTTGTTAAAACTATGGTTGAGGGAGAGCCTTGTCCAGTCTGTGGCTCAGCTCACCACCCCATGCCCGCTCAGAGTTTGGAGGACGAGATTTTAGCCAAGGCGAGAAATGAGCTAGAGCAGGTCTCCAGAGAACTACAGAAATTGGAGGAAAAACGGACAGAGGGCACGACTGCTCTGGCAGTGGCCAAGGCGCAGCTGTCTTCAAAGCTAGAGCTCGAACAAAACCAATTAGAGCTCGTGGAAACTAAGCAACGGGCTATCGGTAATTATCGTCAAGAATTACCGGAATCTGACCGTGATCAGGATACTCAGGCCTTAAACATCCGACGAGGTGAACTAGAAGCCGATTTGACCAACGCCAGAACCGTCTCCAATCAATGGAAAACAGATCAAGAGCAGTTGAATGGTCAGCTAGAAGACGCTCAGCGAACGTTAGCAGAAGTGGATAAAAAACAACATAACCTTCAAGCCCAAATTGCTTCCACAGGGGGCGTGGGTAAAGAAATGCATAATCGGCTAAACCTGTTGCTAGAGGAACAGGCCCGGCGGAAAGATCGTCTGGACACTTTGCGCGGGAGTATAGCACTTGCGGAAATTTCGTTGTTACAAAAACAATATGCCACTTGGGATCGGACTTTGAGGGCTCTAAATCAGGAGTTATCGGCTCTTGAAGAGGAGGTCCGGGTAGCAGATGAGGCTCAGCAACGGCTTATTTTGGAGAAGGCGGGTTGTGAGCTTGAACTTCAGAATTTAAGGACGGTCGGAAGTGAAGCCGCTCGGGAGATGGCAGAGCTTAAAAGCAAATGTGCAGCCATAACTGAGGGAAAGCCTGCCTTAGATCGAACTCTAGAGGTTAAACAGGAATTGGCTCTTGTAACTGGAACTGAAGAAAAGCTTAAGAAAGTTTATGAGTTGGCCAAAGGGGTATCGAACCAGGCGGAACAAGCCCAGGCAGTCAGCCATAAAACCTTAGAACTATCCAGAGCAGGGTTGGAGGCGGCTCAGTGCAAACTGGAACAAGGTCTAAAAATGGCCCAGTTCATGACAGTTGCAGCGGCACGAAGCGCTTTATGTGACGAGGCTGAACGACTAAAGATGAGGCAAGAAATCTTGGCCTTTCGGCAAGACGTTCTGATGCTTAAGCAGAAACGTGAAGACAGTGAAGAGAGACTTAAGGGACGCAGCCTCCGTCCTGAGGAATGGCTTGCTTGGCCGGTTCGGCTTAGGGAAGTGGAAGCGACTCATACAAAAGCGAGTGAGAGATGTGGGGCAGCCCGACAAAGGTTAGAAAAACTAAGTGGAGAGCATGGAGAATGGATGCGCCTTGAAGGTGAAAGACAGACTTTAAACCACCGACGGAGCTTACTTAAAACCTTACAATCCGTTTTTAAGGGGAATGCCTTTATTGAGTTTATTGCTCAAGAACAGTTAACCAACGTATCCTTGGATGCCTCCGAACGCTTGAAACAATTAACTCATCAGCGTTATGCCTTAGAGGTTGATGCAGAGGGGGGGTTCATCATGCGTGACGATGCCAACGGCGGAGTACGTCGACCCGTGAATAGTTTATCAGGAGGAGAAACCTTCCTCACCGCCCTAGCGCTGGCTTTAGCGTTGTCCACTCAAATCCAACTTCGGGGAGAATCGCCGCTCGAGTTTTTCTTCCTAGATGAAGGGTTCGGAACACTGGATGCTAACCTGCTCGAAACAGTAATGAACACACTTGAGAAACTTCACTTGCAAAACCTAACGATCGGAATTATTAGTCACGTGCCCGAACTCAAAAATCGTCTCGCTCGCCGTTTGGTTGTTACTCCAGCCGAAGCCGGCGGAGGGGGAAGCTCTGTCAAGTTGGAAATGGCCTAGAAAAGAGTATCAAAGGGGATAAGGATGGACAAAAGTTATCAGGTTAAACGGATTACCAACTTATATCAAAGTTGCAATGAGTGTGGATTACCCATCATTAACTGCATCTGTAATAAATCAGTGCCAGTGTGTACCAAAGCAAAGCTCTGGATTCTATCAAGTGAAAGAGAGTTTTATCGGCCTTCTAATACTGCAAGATTATTAAGGTTAATAAATCCAGATTCAACTGAAATTTTCTTATGGGAACGAACAAAGAGTCCTAAGCAATTAATTGATTACATTAGTATGGAGAAATATGCGACATTTGTATTATTTCCGACGGAAAATGAGAAATTAGAAAATGAGAAATTAGAAAATAGAAAAGTGGAATTTAAACGGACAGATAGAATTACAGCCTTTATAATCTTAGATGGGACATGGAAAGAGGCAAGAAAAATATTTCGGAAAAGCGATTTTTTGAAAGGTTTGCCGGTAGCTTCACTAGAGCCAAACTATGCATCGAATTATGATCTGAGAAGAGGTGCAGTCGAAGGTAATCTGTGCACAATTGAAGCTGCAATCGAAATTTTAAAAATAACTGGAGAGATCGGACCAGCACAGAACATAGAAGATTATTACAAGTTATTTCTAAAAAGCTATAGAGCTGGGGCTAATGGGCATGAATTAAAAGGGTAGAGTGGTTCGGGTAAGGGCGAGAAGTTTATTGACCTGTGTCGGGGTAACTGGTAATATGAGGATTAATTTGACAAAATCATTGGGTGAGATTGCTGTAATGGCTGAAAATTTAGTGTTGCATGGAGAGCTTAATAGCTGAAAGACATTCCATAAAGTAAGGGGTAAGAGTATGCATGTACCTGGCGGTAAGCTTAGAACCAAGATGGGGAAGGAGAAACAAACGTGCCTTAAAGTCAATGAACAGGCCGAGCTGATGAAGTTTTTACTTGCCGAGCTCCCCAGTAAAAGTCGTAGCGATGTTAAGGCCCTTTTGGCCCATCATCAGATTTCGATAGATAAGGAAGTGGTTACTCAATATAATCATCCGCTAGAGATCGGACAAGAAGTAGTCGTGAATTGGACAAAAGTGTTGGTAGAAAAGCAACCTCAAGGACTAAATATAGTATTTGAGGACCCATTTATTATAATCATCGAAAAACAGGCCGGACTGCTTTCAATAGCCACTGCTACAGAAAAAGAACAAACAGCCTATAGTATTTTAAGTGAGCATGTGAAAAAAAGGGACCCTAAGAACAAGATCTTTGTGTTGCACCGTCTGGATAGGGATACCTCTGGGGTAATGATGTTTGCCAAAAGTGAGAAAGTACAGCAATTGCTGCAAAATGCCTGGAAGGAGACTGTTTTAGAGCGAAGTTATATAGCAGTTGTCGAAGGCACGGTGACCCAAGAGCAAGGGACGATCACCTCGTGGCTGACTGAAAGTAAAGCCTTTGTGATGTACTCCAGTCGAACCCCTAATGACGGTCAAAAAGCAGTGACCCACTACAAGGTTCTTAATAAAAACAAACATTATTCTCTAATGGAAGTGAACCTTGAAACTGGGCGAAAGAACCAAATTCGTGTCCATATGAAAGATATCGGGCACAGTGTAATTGGAGATAAAAAGTATGGAGCAACCAAGCACCCTATAGGCCGGTTAGGACTTCATGCCCGACTGCTTGTCTTTAAGCATCCAATAACAGGTGAGGAAGTACGCTATGAGACGGATATTCCGAAAGAATTTCTCAATTTATTCAGCTAATAGTGATTTTTAAAAAGAAAAGAACCGGGTTTACACCCGGTCTTTTGCTACATCTTTCCCGATTTTATCAGCGTCATAAGGAAGGGGAATCTTCGCAGTGTTATCTGGCCTGCGCGATTTGTTATTCGTTTTCTTAGCCATTGGTGATTTACCCCTTTTAAAAGTGTCACCTGTAGAATGTTCGGGTTAATGGGAGTGGAGCTAAAATGTCAAATAGGTTAGAGCGTGAAAAAAACACCTTGCAAATAATGCTTAAGCTTTATTGTAAAGATAATCATCACTCAGTAGGTGGATTGTGTCCAGAATGTCAAGCATTAGAAGTCTATGCTTTAAACCGGCTAACTCATTGTAAGTTCGGAGAAAGCAAATCAACTTGCGGCAAGTGTGCAGTGCATTGTTATAAGCCGGAAATGCGTCAAAGGATTATCGAGGCCATGCGATATTCTGGCCCGAAGATGCTTTTATCCCATCCGATCGTAGCAATTAGGCATTTGTTGGACGGACGCAAGAAAGTTAATTAATTAATCATCTCAGGCATGATCGACCTAGTATAAAGTGGCGAGAAAATGGGGGAAATTAATGAGACAGAAGAAGTGGGAGATTTATTTGGTAGTGGTACTGAGTGTTGCTTCATTCAGTATTTATTTTATCAAGAATCTTATTTTCCATGACGTATGGGCTATTTTAAGCGACTTATTGTCACAAATAGCTTTTCTTCCGATTTATATCCTTTTGTCGACTATCATGATTGATAGTCTTCTAAGCCAACGGGAAAAGGGACAGAGAATAAAAAAACTCAATATGGTTATTGGAGCCTTTTTCAGTGAGAGCGGGGTTGAGTTGCTGCAAAGTCTCTCTAAGTACGATCAGACGAGTGTGGAAACGGCAAGACTAATCTTATTAGACGATTGGAACCAAAAGGTTGTGAGGATGAAAAAGCGGCTAGCAGAAGATGGGTTTCAAATGAACAGTCGGCTCAGTGAGCTTGAAGGGCTGAAAACTAAATTATTGGGCAAAAGGGATTTTCTTTTAAGGATGTTAGAAAACCCCAATTTACTTGAACATGAATCCTTCACAGAGCTCTTATGGGCTATCTTTCATTTAACCGAAGAGTTGGTTAGTCGACAAGATTTGAAGCAACTTAGTGATGCAGATTACCATCACTTTTCGGTGGATATTGGACGAGCGTATGGTTTGTTGATTCTTGAATGGTTGACCTATATGATTCACCTTAAGGAAGATTATCCGTTTCTGTTCTCTTATGCAGCCAGAACCAATCCCTTCGATCCGGAAGCTCGGGCGGAAATCTCATAGACTAGTGAATTTGATAGAGTGTTGAAAGCTTACTGGAAAGTTTAACGTCTGAATTAATTAGGAGACCTTGGGAAGCGGAGTGCGATGCTTCGAGTGCACTCAAAGTTAGGGATGGGATGGGAAGGGCATAACTCTCTTTTAAGGTGAAAAAGCCGAGATCACTGACTTCCCCCGGTTGCGCTAGAAGAGTCCCACCTAGAAATTCCATTAGGAAAATAATATAGGTGTCATGTTTTTCAGCAGGGTAATCGCGTAAGCCAATAATAGAGAGCGGCTTAGATTTAATACCAGTTTCCTCTTGAATTTCGCGTATGATGGCTGCCGCGATGGATTCTCCTTGATCCACGTATCCTCCAGGAATAGTCCACATGCCTTTGCCGGGATTATGTCCACGTTGGACTAGCAGGACTTTGTCGTTGTGCCACAGAACCCCTCCAACACCGAGAGAAAAATTTCCCCAGTGGACATAGGAACAGTTCGAACATGCACTTCGGGGGTGGTTGTCAATGATAGAATTCTGGAGGGGTTTACCACATACTGGGCAAAAAAGATACGGAGCAGTAGCGTGAGACATGTCGTTTGTTCCTTTCTCTTGTCAAAATCTTGCTGAACGCTATATGCGTGACAGTACGCATCAATCCTACATTAATTCGACATTCGAAAGAAAAAACCTGCAAATTTGGAATTTCAGAAGTCTTGTAGGAGGAAACTAATTAATAAAATTAAGTTTAAGCAGGATTATTTTAGAAAGACCTCGAAAGCATAACTTAATGAGCTTACTGAAAAACTAGGTGAAAAGGAGAGTGGATTTATGAAATTCCATCAAACAGAAACGTTTAAAAACTTAAGCAAAGCCTTTGCGGGAGAGTCCCAAGCACGCAATCGGTATTCTTTTTTTGCCGGTGTTGCGAAGAATGAAGGGTATCAACATATTCAAGCAGTTTTTGAAGCAACAGCGGCCAACGAAAGAGAGCATGCCCAAGTCTTTTATAAACTTTTGATAGCACATAACCAAGAAGAAACTCAGATCATTCATGTAGATGCAGATTATCCACTGGTTTTAAAAGACACTCTGACCAACCTGAGGGCTGCGGCAGCGGGGGAACGAGAAGAGTGGGCTGAACTTTACTCAACATTTGGCGCGATAGCAGATAAAGAAGGCTTTGCCGATATTGCGAGGGCCTTTCAAAAGATTGCTGAAGTTGAGAAGCACCATATGACTCGGTTTGAGCATTATGCTGATGGGATTGAAAATGGGACCCTCTTTAAAAAAGATACGCCGACTGTCTGGAAATGCACGAACTGTGGCTACATCCATGAAGGCCCGGAAGCACCTGGAAGCTGTCCAGCTTGTGCGCATCCGCAGGGATATTTTGAAGAATTGCCTGAAGTATATTAAAATGCAAAGCCGAGTAAGATTTAAATTTCTGCTCGGCTTTTGGCTTACTTTTTTCCAATCGTAAGAGAAGTCTTCGCTAGGATCTTACCAAGAAGCAAAAAATTAAAAATGAAAATATTAAAAACTTGCAAAGTTAAGAGAATCTGAACATAATGATAATAAAATAAGAATTCTGACTATTACTTAAAATGAAGGAGAGAGAAATGAAAGTACCCCTCACAGAATTACAAGAGCGTGTCATAAATCTTCAAGATAGTTTACAGAAAAAAGGCATTGAAGGGGCACTGTTGGTTCAGCGGGCGGATACCCTGTATTATACAGGAACAGCCCAAAATGTACATATCTATATTCCAAAGCAAGGAAAGCCCATTGTCCTTGCTTATCGGGATTTTGACAGAGCCCAGCAGGAAAGCGCTTGGGAGGTTATTCCGCTGAAAGGCATATCGAAGATTCCCAACTATATTCAAGAAGCGGGACTTCCTTTGCCGGGAATATTGGGGCTGGAACTTGATGTTCTACCTGTTAATCAATTTGAGCGCTATCGCAAAACATTTCCAGAAGTTTTGTTTGTGGATGTTTCCACTGAGGTTCGTTTGCAGCGTGCAGTAAAGTCCGAGTGGGAATTAGCTCGCCTTGAAAAAAGTGCCCAAATCCATGCTTTGGTTTTGGAGTATGCCAAAGAAGTCCTTCATCAGGGAATGACGGAGGTAGAGTTAGAAGGGTTAGTAGAGGGAAAAGCGCGGGCACTCGGACACGGTGGTTATGTTCGAATGCGCGGTTTTGACTCTGAATTGCATTTCTGTGTCATCACTTCGGGGGCTCGGGCTGCAGTACCCAGTTGCTTTGACGGGCCTGTCACCGGACAAGGAGTTTCGATTGCTCATCCGAATGGTGCAACAATGGCTCAAATTCAAACGAATGAACCGATCATTGTAGATATGGTGACAGTTGTGCATGGCTACCAGATTGACCAAACCCGCATCATGAGTCTCGGCCCGTTGTCAGAGGAACTAACAAAGGCCTACGAGGTGGCAAGGCAGATCGAAGAGAAAATTCGTGCTGCTTTAATTCCCGGGAGGGTAGCCGGTGAAATCTATGAGGAAATTTTAACATGGGTTCGTGAAAATACTCCTTATGAGAAAAATTTTATGGGTTATGGGACAAGTCAGGTTCGTTTTGTCGGACACGGGGTAGGATTGGAGCTGGATGAACTTCCGACTATTAGCAAGGGATCTAAAGAAGTGTTAAAGCCTGGAATGGTGCTAGCGATCGAACCGAAATTTGTTTTTCCAGGAATTGGAGTTGTAGGGATTGAAGACACGGTTGTCATCGAAGCCGAAATGGGTGCAAGGTATTTATCGGTAAGCCCGCGGGAACTGACTGTGCTTTAAGACCAATTGGAACGATGAGCTTGTTGAGGATAGCGTTTAAATAGGATAATATAGAAGAGAACGGTCAAGTATATAGATCATCGGGCCTCCGGCATCGGACCTCTAACCCCTGTCGTGACAAAAATAAAAGTAAAAAAGGAGTGATATAATTGTTTAAAAAGATTCTCGTCCCTACAGACGCTTCAGAATACTCGCGTCGCGCCTTAAAGGCAGCCGTAGAAATGGCCCAAGCAATGCAAGCTGAAGTAGTACTTCTCCATGTTAGCTATACGCCACAAGCCTATTGGGGGTATACGATCTCTTATGGCATCACCGTGACGCAAGAACAAATTGATCAAAACGGAGAACTGGCGTTAGAAGCAACGCTAACGGGAATTGATTGCTCACAGATTGTTCTTAGTAAAAGGATGGAATCTGGTCATCCTGTAACCATTATTTTAGAACATATCAAAAAGGAAGCAATTGATTTGGTTGTGATGGGAAGTCATGGTTATGGAGCCATTACCGGTTCGGTCCTTGGCAGTGTTAGTCAACGGGTATTGCAGCGAGCGAGTTGTCCCGTGCTGATCATTAAATAGGAACATAGTTGGTCATATTGTCATCTTTTTAGTTAAATAATCGCAACAACTGTAGAGTTATGGGTTAGAGAGAGATTCATAGTAACTTTAGAGGAATTTTATAGACATTTAGGACAAACGTCCCTGCACTAGTGGCAGGGATTTTTTCCTTTGGCCGCGAATAGCATATCTAATTAAGAAAGGTGTTTTTTACTAAGCACTGAGAATTATGGGCAAACTTAATGTATATTTCTCCAGAGGTCGGAAAACAGAGGCCAGAGATCAGAAGTGGGATACAACGATCTGACATATCTGGCTTCTGATCTCTGACTTCCGAGTTTAGATACGTGGAGGTTCATGAGGTTTTATGAAAGAAAAAAACGTTTGGCTAAGTCCCGAAGAACTTCAACATTTACTGCAAGGCTCACTGCAATGGATTGATGTGGCCTCGCGTATGACTTCGTCAAGAACGGGGATCCGAATGGCGAATGAAGCTATCCCAGAAAAACATTCGGTTGCGAGACAAGTCGAGAAAATCAGGTCTGTTCAATCAGAGGAAAAGGAGCAATCTTCAAAGCGACTTGAAGGACAACCTGTTATTTGGCTGCTAGGGAGTGTTGGGCTTCTGACCCTATCTTCGTGGTTCTACTTTGTCGTATTTTCGAGGTAGGTTTAGATTCCTTTTTGGTTAGTCTAAATTCAAGAAGAGGTAGGCTAAAAAACTTACCTTTTCTTGAATTTTTTTTTAGAAATCCTTTGCAAATTCTTAGAAATTTAGGTATCATATAGATAGAAGGTCAGGGAAGGTCAATGTTTCAGCGGTGATCATTTTAGAAATATAATTAACAAGGAGAACATCAACAATGGGAAACCTAGCGGATCGCATTGAAGAATATTTGAAACGGATCTTGGAACAAGCCTCAGAAGGGTATATTATCCTACAACGCGGTGAACTCGCGGGTGTGTTTTCCTGTGTCCCGTCTCAGATCAACTATGTGCTTGATACCCGTTTTACAATTGAACGGGGCTACTTAGTTGAAAGTCGCCGGGGGGGCGGCGGTTATCTGCGGATTGTTCGTTTAGGGTTGGGTCTCGAAGGGCATTATCAACAGGTCATGCGGCAATTGATTGGGGAACAGCTTTCCTGTGACCGTTCGAACGGTCTTGTCGAGAGGCTAGTGGATGAGGAAGTGGTAACGGCACGGGAAGCGGCTCTGATAAAGAGTGTACTTTCTAGTGGTGCTTTAGGTGGAGAATTTAAGGATTGGGACGTGCTACGTGCACTTCTCATGAAGATCATTTTGACAACGCTTAGCCGGGACGATTTGTTAGGCATATGAAAGGAAATAACAAGTCAAAGATGCCTTGGTTATTTCATTGAATGTGCCTTAAAAGGGGGAATTAACATGTTGTGTCAACAATGTCAACAAAGGGAGGCAATAGTGCAGTTATTTAAAACAGAGAACGGACAGACCCATAAGATTTTTCTTTGCGAACTCTGTGCTAAACAAACGCATGAAGTGAGTTTTATAGTTCACCCCGCTATTGTGCCGGAATTTTTACAAGCTCTATTTGGATTTAATCCAGCTTCGCTAGAACAACCCTCTGAGGTGTCTTGTCCTAAATGTGGAATAACCTTTTCCCGAATAACTCAAGCCGGCAAACTGGGCTGTAGTACGTGTTACGAAACCTTTGAAACACAGCTTGAACCGTTACTTCGCCGTGTTCATGGCGGAGGTCAGAATGTAGGCAAAATTCCAGCTAGACGTGGTATTGCCATTAAATGTCTCATGGAAGAGAGAAAACTGAAAGAGAAGTTGCAAGTCTTGATTCAGCAAGAAGCATTTGAAGAGGCTGCTGTGGTAAGGGATCAGATTCGTCAACTTGAGCAATCAAAGGAAGGGGAAAAACATGATGCGTAAGGAGCTCCTCCTACAACACAGCGCTTGGATGAAAGAAACGGATTCTCCAGTCGTCATCAGCAGCCGGGTGCGTTTAGCACGGAATCTGGAGAAGTTCCCCTTCCCGCATGTTTTAAGTCAGGAAGACGCTGTTCAAGTCGAACAAACCGTTTCACAAGTTTTAACTGATGTAGAGGGGAATATTGGGCGCTTACTTTATATATCTTTAACAGAATTAAATAGTGTTGAGCATCAAGTGCTCGTCGAAAAGCACTTGATTAGTCCGAGTTTGGGTGGGTCAACTGGAGCGCGTGGCGTAGCGTTGGCCCCTGACCACCGATATGCGGTGATGGTTAATGAAGAGGATCATTTAAGAGTTCAAGTACTACTGCCTGGTAATCAGCTTTTGGAGGCAAACCGCTTAGCGATGGCCTTAGATGATGTACTGGAGGCTAAACTTGACTTTGCCTACCGAGAAAGCCAAGGGTATCTCACAGCTTGTCCAACGAATGTGGGTACGGGGCTTCGAGCTTCAGTCATGGTTCATTTGCCGGGCTTGGTTATCACGAAACAGGTGCAACGAGTGCTTGGGGCCTTAACGCGTTTGGGTTTAGCCGTACGGGGCCTATACGGTGAGGGTTCTCAAGCCTTCGGGCATATGTTTCAAGTCTCCAATCAGATTACGCTCGGAAAAAGTGAAGAGGATATCTTAACCCATTTAGAGGCGGTGACGGGACAAATTGTAGAGCATGAACTTCAGGCGCGAGAGCTCCTTAAACAACAAATGCCGATGCTCTTAGAAGATAAAGTATGGCGGGCTCGGGGGACGTTGCAAAATGCCCGACTGCTCGCCTCGGAAGATGCTATGCATTTGTTGTCCCATGATCGGCTAGGGGCTGATATGGGGATATTGCCCAAGGTCAAAGATGGCTTAGCCACGTTGATCGTCGATACCCGTCCAGGATGTTTGCAATACATTCTCGATCGGGAACTGGATTCCAACCAACGGGATGAAGAACGGGCCCGATTTATACGAGGCGCGATGCACGAAACCCGAGGTGCGATACCCGAGGCGTAATAAACGAAACACGAGACACGAGGCGCGAAACGAACATGATCGCTTTCATTACAATGCGAGCCTCGTGCCTCGAATAGAAAGGATGAAGAAATGATGAAAGGTCGTTATACAGAACGTGCCGAGAAGGTTTTAGCCATAGCCCATAGTGAGGCCAAACGGATGGGACATCAAGTTGTGGGGACTGAACACATTTTGCTGGGGTTGATTCAAGAAGGAGAAGGAATTGCTGCGCAGGCGTTAACCGGTATGGGTTTGGATCTTGTTAAAATCCGTGGTCAGGTTGAACAAATTGCTGGGGTGGGTCAGCCTTTTACTGGAGAAGTGGGATTAACACCGCGAGTAAAAAGGGTTTTAGAATTGGCGAATGAGGAGACTCATCGGCAAGATGTTAATTATATTGGAACCGAACATTTGCTTTTGGGCTTAATTATGGAAGGCGAGGGAATTGCGGCTCGCATCTTAGCGAATCTTAACGTGAGCCCTGAAAAGGTATGGAAACAGGTGGTTAAACTCTTGGGTGGGGAATTGGATGAGGCTGCAATACCTGCGCCTAGTTCCATATCCACTTCAAAAAATGTTGGCCCTGTGAATACGCCAGCTCTCAATGAGTTTGGGCGTGACCTTACAGTGCAAGCTCGTGAAGGCCGTCTTGACCCGGTAATTGGGCGAGAAAAGGAAATTGAACGGGTGATTCAGGTCTTAAGCCGGCGTACCAAGAATAACCCCGCGCTCATTGGAGAACCTGGTGTCGGGAAAACTGCCATCGCCGAAGGATTAGCACAAAGTATTGTCGGTAACAAAGTACCGGAAATTCTTTTAAACAAACGAGTTATTACGTTAGACCTTTCGGCCATGGTTGCGGGAAGCAAATATCGCGGTGAATTTGAAGAGCGCTTAAAGAAAGTCATGGAGGAAATTCGGACGGACGGAAACATTATCCTCTTTATCGATGAATTGCACACTCTAATTGGAGCGGGAGCGGCAGAAGGCGCAATTGATGCAGCAAATATTTTAAAACCAGCTTTGGCTAGGGGTGAACTTCAATGCATTGGAGCCACAACATTAGAAGAATATCGAAAATACATTGAGAAGGATTCAGCTTTAGAACGTCGTTTCCAACCCATCAAAGTCGGTGAACCAACTGTAGATGAAGCAATTCTGATTCTTCGCGGCTTACGGGACCGTTATGAGGCTCATCACCGAGTGAAAATTTCGGACGAGGCTATTGAGGCGGCTGCGCGACTGTCTGACCGGTATGTTTCCGATCGCTTCTTACCGGACAAGGCGATTGATTTGATGGATGAAGCCGCTTCACGGGTTCGTCTGGCGAGTTACATCGCACCACCAGATTTAAAATTGCTGGAAGAAGAAACAGAACGCTTAAAGAAAGAAAAAGAAGCGGCAGTTTCTAGCCAGGAATTTGAGAAAGCCGCCCAAATTCGCGATCAGGAACTCAAATTACGGGTGGAGCTTGCTGAGCAACGGGAGGTCTGGCAGAATCAGCGTTACAAAGAAAGTGCCCAGGTCACGGCGGACGACATCGCTCAAATTGTAGCCAGTTGGACAGGGATACCCGTCAAGAAGCTAGCTCAGGAAGAAAGTGAACGCTTGCTAAATCTGGAGGAGATCCTCCACCAGCGCCTGATTGGACAGGAGGATGCAGTTACTGCAGTTGCTCGGGCTGTCCGACGCGCGCGGGCAGGATTAAGAGATCCGAAGCGCCCCATAGGTTCCTTCATCTTCCTAGGTCCGACTGGGGTGGGAAAAACCGAACTCGGTCGCGCCTTAGCAGAGGCGATGTTTGGGGATGAAAAGGCTTTGATTCGCATTGATATGTCAGAATATATGGAGAAACATGCAGTTTCTAGGCTTGTAGGAGCGCCTCCGGGATATATTGGGCATGATGAAGGAGGTCAACTAACTGAAGCGGTAAGGCGTAAACCCTATAGTATCGTCTTGCTGGATGAAATCGAGAAGGCTCATCCTGAGGTGTTCAATATTCTACTCCAAGTTCTTGAAGATGGGCGGTTGACGGACACTAAAGGTAGAATTGTTAATTTCCGCAATACGGTCATTATTATGACGTCAAATGTAGGGTCTTCGTTCTTAAAGAAAGAAGCCATGGGTTTCGCGGCCAAAAAAGATGAAAAAACGGACTATAAGAATATGCATGGACAGGTTATGGCAGAGCTCAAACGCACCTTCCGTCCAGAGTTCCTAAATCGTATTGATGAGCTGGTCGTCTTTCATGCTCTCCAAGAGGAGCACTTGGAGAAAATAACAGAAATACTAATGCGCCAGGTCAATAATCGATTGGGCGAGCATGGCTTGGAGCTTCAGGTCGAGAAGAGTGCTATTCTACTCATTGCTAAAGAGGGCAATGATCCGGTTTTTGGCGCACGGCCGCTACGGCGTGCGATTCAACGCTTGATTGAAGATGCTCTTTCTGAAAAAATACTAAAAGGAGAATTCAAAGCTGGAGACATTATTCACGTGGAAGCAGAGGATGGAAAAATCAAGTTTTCCCTGTAGGGGCAATTTATGAATTGAAAACTGTAGGGGCAATTCGTGAATTGCCCCTACAGGAGTGGGGCATTGTATGAAAATAAAAGTTATTTATAGATGTTCTAATTGCGGTTACGAAGGCCCAAGGTGGATGGGGAAATGTCAGAACTGTGAAGAATGGAATACATTTGAAGAATTAACGAGTCAACCTAAAACGATTTCAGTACTGCACAGTAGAAAGTCTTCGGCAAAGAGGTTATCTGAAGTCATATCGGGGAATAATGATAGAATTGTGACGAGCATAAGTGAATTTAACCGAGTTCTGGGGGGTGGAATCGTAAAGGACTCGATAATTATCCTGACAGCGAGACCAGGCGCAGGAAAGTCAACGTTGCTTTTGCAAGTGGCAGATGATGTCGCTGCGAAAGGTTACAAGGTTTTGTATGCTTCGGCAGAAGAAAGCGCCAGTCAACTCAAAAGTAGGTCTGATAGAATTCTTAACGGAAGTGAGAGCAATATCTGGATATACTCTGACACTAGTATGAACAATGTTCTTGCTGCAGTGGATGAACTTGACCCTGATTTAATTATCATAGATAGTATTCAAACCTTTAATCTTGAAGAACATAATTCTCGGTCGGGTTCTCCTATTCAAACGATGGAGTGCGCTAACGAACTCTTAAAGATTGCGAAAAATAACAGCCGACCCAGAGCAGTGATCATGGTTGGGCAAATGACGAAAGACAATGAGATTGCGGGACTTCGAGCGTTAGAACATCTGGTCGATGCCGTTCTAATTCTCAATGGAGAAACTGGGGAAGAATTAAGAGGAGCTTGGTGCTCGAAGAATCGGTTTGGGAGTACTGGGGAAATAGGTTTTTTTTCAATGACCGAACAAGGGATGGTGTCTATTGATAACCCTTCTGAGTTTTTTATGACGCAAAGGGGAGAGGGGCAAAAGGTTTCAGGAAGCGCCTTAACCGTTATAAAAGAAGGGTCTCGTCCAATTATCGTAGAAATCGAAAGTCTAGTATCGAAGTCGTTTACGCCCTATCCGTCAAGAATTGCGGAGTGTTTAAGAAGAGATCAGCTAAACACAATGATTTCCATACTTGAACAAAGAGGTAGGATTAATCTATACGATAAAAACGTAGTGATAAAAACGACGGGAGGGCTCCAACTAAAAGAGCAAGCGGTAAGCCTAGCAATTATTATGTGTATTGTCTCCTCGGTAAAAGATAGAGCTATTCCCAATGATACAGTTTTTGTAGCGGATGTAGGACTCACTGGAGAACTTAAAAAAGTTCCTGCAATCGAGGCTAGAATACGAGAGATAGACCGAATGGGGTTCAAGCGAGTCTACGTGGCAAAAAATACTGTAAAAGATGCTTCGAGATTCAAGAGTGTAGAAATCATAGAGCTTAACACCTTGTACGATGTCATTCTGCACTTGAAGATGAATACATCAGTGCAATAAAAAATAAGAAGCTCCTGTCAATACAGGAGCTAAATAGCTTATGTCAAATTGAAAATGGTTAAAGTTTGAAGTTTTTGGTATTCTTGATAAAGGACATCGCTCAGGGAGATGTCTAAAGCGTTGGCGAGAGCGGCTATATAAAACAGTTGTTTACCCAATTCTGCTTCTATGATGTCTCGACAGTTATCGCAAATTGATCCTTCGAGTTGACTGTCCAAGAGCTCTTTTAAATCGGAAAGGTTTGCATCGGGGGGGAGGGATTTTTTATGCGCATTCACTGCATGGCAACCGCAACTTGTCACCGATTTAACAACGGCTCGGTTAACACGCGCTGAAGTTTCTTGCCCTTTGGACAAAATATCTAAAATGCTTTGATGTCTGATTAATAGAGATTTTACCATGCCTTGGAATTGGTCAGTGAGTTGTTCCATGTGTGCAATCCTCACTCCTTTCTGCCATCTCTATTATACCGAGACGGTCGGGTTGTTGTCAATTTTCAATAGATTTAAGAGTGAAAATGGGAAATTGACAGGCTAAAGACTTCTATGATATAATTTTAAAATTTTGACCCGGGCTAGGTTACTTGCTATAATGATAGATAAGGGGGTGGCCGAATGTTTAAGGTTGGTGACAAAGTTGTATATCCGATGCATGGTGCCGGTATTATTGAGTCGATTGAAGAACGGGAAGTTCTCGGAGAAATACGCCAATATTATGTCATGCATTTACCGGTGGGGAATATGAAATTGTTTATTCCGTTGAATAACGTGGAGAACCTTGGCTTACGACAGGTAATTTCTCCGACCATGGTTAAAGATGTGTTAGAGGTGCTAAGAACCAAAGATACGGCGGCAACCCTAGCCTGGAATCGGCGCTATCGTGCCAACTTAGAAAAGATCAAGAGTGGGAACATTTTTGAAGTGGCCAATGTTGTTCGCAGCCTTGCCCAAAGAGATAATGAGAAAGGCCTTTCGACTGGGGAAAAAAAGATGTACGAAAATGCCTGCCAAATTTTGATTAGTGAACTTGTTTTGACGGAAGGCTCTGAAGAGGCAGCGGTCAGACAATGGCTCTCCAAGGCTTTAGTTTTGGCTTAAACATATCTGTTTCGTATTGAGATATACGATGGTTTGCTAGTTGCACTTGTGCTCTCAAAGACGTATACTTTCTGTTATGTTATGTCATATCACGTAATTGAAGGGTTGGTAAGACATAATCTTGCCTTTTTGAGATTTAATGGTAAACAACAGTATAATTGGTAAGATTTTTAGTCACAATAAGTTAAAAGGAGGTGAAATGATGATTCGCAATTTAATACGCGGGATCATCACTCTGTTAGCGGGGGCTTTGGGATTTTATCTTGATTATTTATTTCTACGGTTCAATCTTATACAATCCCTAGGATTTAATTTAGCTCCGATCTGGACATATACTATTATGATTGTTTTATTTGCCATCAGTGGATTCTTAGTTGCTCCGGCTAGTATTCGTTCTTTTCTCTCCTTAATGCGTTGGATGGATTCGCAGTTAACCCGGGTCCCCACTCATGATCTCATGAGTGGTGCTGTTGGGGGGATTATCGGACTTATTATTTCAAGTTTATTTAGTAATGCATTTGTCATTATTCCATTTTTCGGACCACTTTTAGCGGTCCTCTTGAGTATTTTCTTGGGTTATCTGGGTTTGACAATTGGAATGAAAAGGAAAGAGGATGTCTTGGGCTTTCTTAATTTCCTGCCAAGATTTCGCGATCGAGGAGACAAAACAGATAAAGCTGACAAACAAAAGGAAGGTAAGGCGGATACTGTTCTAGAGCCAGTGAATTATAAGATTCTCGATACCAGTGTAATTATTGATGGACGGATTGCAGACATTGTTAAAACTGGGTTTTTGGAAGGAGTTTTGCTTATCCCGAGTTTTGTTCTAGAGGAGCTTCGACACATCGCGGATTCTTCAGACTTGCTTAAACGGAATCGTGGGCGCAGAGGACTGGATATTCTTAATCAAATTTCCAAGGAAACTGCGATCAAAGTTCATATTCATGAACAGGACTTTGAAGATATCAATGAAGTCGACAGTAAACTAGTGCGTTTGGGGCAAGTTTTAGAATCTCCTCTTTTAACCAATGATTATAACCTCAACAAAGTGGCTGAACTACAGGGGGTTAAAGTTTTAAACATCAATGAATTGGCTAATGCGCTTAAACCAATTGTTTTGCCGGGTGAAGAAATGCTAGTTCAAGTGATGAAAGAAGGAAAAGAGCCTGGCCAGGGTGTCGCCTATCTTGACGATGGAACGATGATTGTTGTGGATTCAGGACGACGCTATATGGGGCAAAATGTCTCTGTTTTAGTAACAAGTGTTCTGCAAACGGCGGCAGGTCGTATGATTTTTGCCAAGCCAAAAAGTTCTCTGGAAAAAAAACCGATGGGCCTTCGTCCGATTGATGAGATGAACGCGATTGGCTAAGATAGGGATCGTTATTCCTTCAGCTGGTCAAGGTAAGCGGATGGGGGCTGGATATAACAAACAATTTTTAGCGTTGATGGGACAACCGATCTTGGCTCATACGGTAAGAATCTTTGAAGATTCTAGTTACGTCGCTGAAATTGTTATTGTAGGGGCAAAAAGCGATGTTACAACCATCGAAGAACTTGTATATGACTATAAGTTTACTAAGGTTGTGACAATATGTATTGGTGGAACGCAGCGCCAAGATTCCGTTCAGGCAGGGGTTCTAGCTCTAAGTCCCACTATTCAACGGGTAGTGGTTCATGACGGGGCGAGGCCCCTTTTGACATTACAGGAGTTTCACAGCTTCTTAGTAGAGACGGAAGGGTTCTCTGCAGCAATTATGGGGATCGAACTCAAGGACACCATCAAGCGAATCGATCCATTCGGTAAAGTGATAGAAACCCTGCCGCGTGAACGTTTGCGGGCTGTCCAGACGCCTCAAATCTTTGATCGTGGGATATTGGAAGAAGCGCATCGTCAAGCAGTATCCGTAGGGTATTATGGTACGGATGATGCATCTTTGCTAGAACGGATGGGGTACCCTGTACAAATGGTAGAGGGTTCACGAGAAAATATTAAGATAACCACACCTGAGGACTTGTGGATAGCTGAACGAATTTTATCGATGCGCGAAGAGCGTAGTTAGATATTCGATATTCGTGGTTCGAACAACGAACATTGATTAGGGGGGTGTTTGGTTATTAAAGTTGGAATAGGTTATGATGTACACGCTTTGGTTGCGGATAGGCCTTTGATTCTTGGAGGTGTGAAAATCCCCTATGAACTTGGTTTGCTTGGGCACTCAGATGCGGATGTTCTAATTCACGCGATCATGGATTCGCTTTTAGGGGCCTTGGCCTTAGGAGATATAGGAACCCATTTTCCGGATCATGACCCTCGCTACCGTGGAATTTCGAGTCTCGCTTTATTGGAGCAGGTCATGGAACTCATTGAAGCGCAGGGGTATCGCGTCGGAAATATTGATAGTATCATTGTGGCAGAACGTCCTAAACTTGCCTCGTATATTCCGCAGATGCGCTCGAATCTTACGCGGGCTATGCAGATGGATGAATCAAGTGTATCAGTGAAAGCGACAACAACTGAACGCTTGGGATTTGAAGGCCGGGGAGAAGGAATCGGTGCCCAAGCAATTGTAAACTTAGAAAAGATTGGAGGATAATTTATGGGAATTCGCGTTCGGTTTGCACCCAGTCCGACAGGTCCACTTCATATCGGGGGGGCAAGATCCGCTTTATTTAACTATCTATGGGCTCGCAGAAACAAGGGAACATTTATTGTTCGGAGTGAGGACACCGATTTAGAACGTTCCAGCCGAGAATCAGAACATAATATTTTGGAAGCCTTGCGTTGGTTAAATATTCAGTGGGACGAGGGGATCGAGGTCGGAGGAGAACATGGTCCTTACCGCCAAACGGATCGTTTAGCGCTTTATCAAGACTATACTAATAAGCTATTGAACAGTGGACACGCTTACTATTGCTACTGTACGGAAGAAGAGCTAGAACAGGAAAGGCAGGCCTTAATTGCCAAGGGGGAAACCCCTCGTTATTTGGGCAAGTGTCGGCATTTGACTTCGGAGCAACGGGCAGTTTTGGAAACAGAAGCTCGTAAACCTGTTGTGCGTTTCCGTGTGCCGGAAGGGCAAGCCATCCATATTGAGGATCAGGTTCGTGGGGATGTTGTTTTTGAGAGCGATGGAATTGGGGACTATGTAATCGTCAAATCGGACGGGATACCCACCTATAATTTTGCAGTCGTGGTTGATGATACTACTATGAATATTACGCATGTTATTCGCGGGGAGGAGCATCTGTCCAATACACCACGTCAAGTTTTGATTTATCAAGCGTTAGGATTATCAGCGCCTACATTTGCCCATATTTCCCTCATACTTAATACAGAAGGTGGAAAAATGAGCAAGCGGGATGGAGATACCGCGGTCATGGACTATCAAAAAAAGGGGTATCTTCCAGAAGCAATCGTCAACTTCATTGCCCTCCTTGGGTGGGCACCGTCCGGAGAAGAAGAGTTTTATACCCTAGATGAATTAGCAGAGGTTTTTTCATTGGATCGTGTTTCTAAGAGCCCAGCTGTTTTCGATATCCAGAAGTTAAATTACATTAACGCTCATTATATTAAAGAAGCCAGCCTTGAACGCTTGGCTGAACTTGCCTTGCCCCATGTGCAGGAAATGGGCATTCTCCCTCCAGGGGAGCGGTCTGCCGAACAACAACAATGGTTTATTAGTTTTATTGAAGCGATCTTTGAGAAAATAGCCTATCTGGCAGAAGTAAAAGATTTTATTCATTATTTCTATGGCGGTGTGCCCTTGAAGCCAGAAGGGGAAGCCCTGGAGGTCTTGAGAGGAGAACAAGTACCAGCTGTTTTGGCATTATTCAGGGAAAAAATACGGGAAGATGAACTGTTATCTGGAACTACGGTTAAAGTCCTCTTAAAACAAATGACGAAAGAGTTAAAACTTGGAGGCAAATTTGTCTACATGCCAGTGCGGGTGGCCTTAACGGGGCAAATGCATGGACCGGAACTTTATGACGTCATCCCGTTGTTAGGTCGCGAGAATGTCCTGGAACGGCTTGAAGTTACCGAAAAACGTTATTTAAAATAGGGCCACGATGCAAACGGGGACGGTTCTTTGTTGCATTTGCAAATGCAACAAAGAACCGTCCCCGTTTGCATATATCGCGCTGGGTTTGCATATCCGATTTTTCTTAATTGACAGTGATTTGATACTGCCCTATAATTAAAGCAAAATATACACGGGAGTTTATAATTTAATATAAATTTGGCGATGATGAGAAAGAGTACAAAGAGGAACTGCAACGAGCGAGGATGGGGTAGTGGAAGCCATCGGCAGGGAACTTTTGGAAGTGCGTCTCAGAGTTGATGGGCAGAAATCACAAAGTATGCCAATCCGTAACGACTGCGATAAAGTCATAAGCTGGAACGACATGTTCGTTCAAACAGAGTGGGACCGCGGAATCTTTCGTCTCTGGACGAAGGGTTCTGCTTTTTGTGTTTATTTAAGGGTTTTATGGACAATATTAGGGAGAGGAAGGGGTGGGCTAAAGATGTTTCGACAGATTCGCAGGGATATCCGAGTTATCTTTGAAAGAGATCCTGCAGCGAAAAGCATTTGGGAAGTCATATTATGTTATCCTGGGTTTCATGCGGTTCTTTTGCACAGAACGGCACACTGGTTGTATCAACATAAGCTGGTGCTCTTACCGCGCCTGCTTTCCCAGCTCTCCAGATTTCTTACTGGAATTGAAATCCATCCAGGCGCAAAAATAGGGCAAGGGTTTTTTATTGATCATGGGACAGGTGTGGTCATAGGCGAAACGGCTGAGGTCGGGGATAATGTTACCTTATATCAAGGAGTTACGTTAGGCGGGACTGGCAAAGAAAAAGGCAAGAGGCACCCGACCATCGGTAATAACGTAGTGATTGGAGCCGGAGCGAAAGTTTTAGGTTCTTTTAAGGTCGGGGATAATGTAAAAATCGGGGCAGGGTCAGTTGTCAATAAACCGGTCCCCAGTGATACAACTGTGGTAGGGGTTCCGGGGCGGATTGTGCTTCACCACGGGGTTCCGATCAAAGACCCTGATCTAAGGCATGATGAACTTCCGGATCCGATCAATGAGATGTTAAAATGCTTGATGCAGCGTGTGGAACATTTGGAACAACGCCTAAACGAAGAGGAGAGTCGATACAATGTCTTTGAAATTATTCAACACCATGACCCGTCAAAAGGAAGCGTTTCAACCCCGGGAGAGCGGGAAGGTAGCGATGTACGTTTGCGGTCCGACGACCTATAACTATTTCCATGCGGGGAATGGGCGGATGTTTGTCGTATTTGACATGATTAGGCGCTATTTTATGTATAAAGGGTATGATGTCCGTTATGTCCAGAATTTTACGGATGTGGATGACAAAATCATACAACGGGGGAAAGTAGAGGAGATGGACCCTTTAGCCTTGGGCCAAAAATACATTGACGAATATTTTAAAGACGCCGAAGCATTAAACCTTCTGCCTGCTACTATACACCCTAAGGCTACAGAGCATATTACGGAGATGATTGAGATCATTAAGGAGCTTGTGAGTACTGGGTTAGCCTATGAAGTGGATGGAGATGTTTACTTTGCGGTAGACAAATTTCCGAACTATGGGAAATTATCGGGCAGAACTTTAGAAGACATGAAAGCCGGCGCAAGGGTTGAGGTGGACGAACGCAAACATTTTCCAATGGATTTTGCACTCTGGAAAAAGGCCAAACCTGAAGAACCATCCTGGGAAAGCCCCTGGGGAAAGGGACGTCCAGGTTGGCATATAGAATGTACCGCCATGTCCTTGAAATATCTGGGGGCAGGATTTGATATTCACGGAGGAGGGGAAGACCTCGTTTTCCCACATCATGAGAACGAGATTGCCCAAACGGAAGGGTATCTCAATGGGCAGACCTTTGCTCATTATTGGATGCATAATGCTTTTCTGACAATTAATCAGGAAAAAATGTCGAAGTCTTTGGGCAATTTCTTTACAATTAGAGAATTACTCTCGAATTTCTCGGGACAAGTCATTCGTTTTTATTTACTGGGGACTCATTATCGTAATCCACTGGATTTTAATGATCAAAACTTAGTTATGGCCCAAAAGGGGTTGGAACGGTTGCAGACCAGTATTCGTTTGGCCCAAGAAGCGCTGGAGAGAGAGGGTTCTGCCACAGACGAACGGATCGAGACAGAATTGCTTAAGGCCGCTAAAGAGGCGCGCGAAGCGTTTGAAAAAGCCATGGATGATGATTTTAATTCAGCTCTGGCTTATGCTGCGCTTTTTGAATTAGCCAAAACAATAAATGGGTATGTCCAGGAAAGCCCTGCTCCTTCAGAAGCGTTGGCGGAAGCCCGCAAAACCCTTTTAGAACTTGCAGGAGTGCTCGGAATTGACCTCCTTCATTCGGATCAAGTTCCTGCCGCGAACGATGAAATGCTTAAGCAAGTTATGGAGGTCGTTTTACAGATCCGTTCACGGTCGCGCCAGAAGAAAGATTGGGAAATGGCAGATTTTATTCGTGATGCGCTAAAAGATAAAGGCATCATTATTGAAGATACCCCACAAGGTGCGAGGTGGCAAATCAAGAAGGAATTAACGAGTAGCTGAAAGGAAGAACGCATGCGAAATTGGCAGGAGATGAACGCCTTAACTTTAGCTTATTTGGGAGACGCGGTCTATGAACTTTGGGTGCGTACACATCTGCTGGAGTTGGGGCATGAAAAAGTCCAGGAACTTCACAAACAAGCAATCGGCTATGTTCGTGCTGGTACCCAGGCCCAACTTTTACGCGCTCTTTTGCCGGAGCTTGACGAGATTGAACAGCAGATCGTGGCGCGGGGGCGAAATACCAAAGGGGGGCATCCCAAGAATGTAGATGTTGTGACCTATCGTCATGCCACGGCGTTTGAAAGTTTAGTAGGCTATTGGCACTTGAATGGTCGAATCGAGCGCATGCAATGGGCGTTCAATAAAGTAGATGACCTGCTTCAAGAAGGGTCGATGAAAGATGCCGGTAATGTGCCTAAAGAGGAGTGAGAGAACTATTACGATGCGAGTGGATCTTATTCAGCACACCCCTGATCCGGAAAAAGTAGTAGCCGCCGCTGCCCGCTTATGCTATTCAGCAGACGCGGTACCCGATCTATTGCTGCATTTAGACGATGAGTTGGTGGCGAGCTTCGTCCGTAAATTACGAGAGATGGGCCATCTTTCCACTTTCGAGCATGTAAGTTTTCAGTTTTCTATTGATGGTGTCTCGCGTGCCTTATCTCACCAACTTGTGCGTCACCGAATCGCGAGTTATTCTCAACGTTCCCAGCGCTATGTCGAAGAAAAAGGGTTTGCATTTGTCATTCCACCGAGTGTGAAGCAAAACCCAGAGGCGTTAGAACGTTTTGAAATGGTTATGGCTCGCCTCCAAGAAGACTATCAGGAACTCTTGATTTGTGTGCCTGCAGAGGATGCCCGTTATGTTTTACCGAATGCCTGCACTACCTCTCTGCTGGCCACGTTTAATGCCCGATCATTACTGAACTTTTTCGAGCATCGTACTTGTCTAAGGGCTCAGTGGGAAATCCGTTCCTTAGCAGAAAAGATGTTGGAGTTGGTACGGGTTGTCGCGCCTAATCTTTTTAGCGAAGCGGGGCCGACCTGCCTAACTCAAAAAGTCTGTCATCAGGGTAAATATAGTTGTGGAAGATTGAAATCCCTTGAAGGAAAGAAGTGAACTACTTGAACGAGGAAATGGTTTATGGGAAAAACCCTGTTTTAGAGCTTCTGAAAAGCGGCAATCCCGTTAACAAAGTGCTCTTTCTAGCGGAAGCTCCGAGTGGACGGAACCAAGAAATCCTTTCGTTATTGCATGAGAGGAGCATCCCTTATCAATTCGTGGATCGTCAGACCCTTGACCGCTTAACGGATCGAGAGCGGCATCAGGGAATGCTTGCTTATATAGCGGCTAGAGAATATGCCAGTATCGATGACATTCTCGCCCTGGCTGAAGAGCGGCAAGAGGAGCCCTTTATCTTAATGCTGGATGAAATCGAAGACCCGCATAATTTGGGAGCGCTGTTGAGGACGGTGGATGCTGTCGGAGCCCATGGAGTCATAATTCCAAAACGGAGAAGCGTTGCCCTGACAGGTACAGTAGCCAAAACATCTGCCGGGGCGGTTGAACATGTGCGTGTTGCGCGCGTGAGTAATCTGGTTCAGACGTTGCAGGAACTGAAGAAGAGAGGGTGCTGGGTATCTGGAGCTGAAGCAGGAGGGCAAGAAGCCTTTAAAGCGGATCTCACAGGTGCTCGTGTAATTGTAATCGGTAGCGAAGGGAAGGGTATAAGTCGTTTGCTGCGCGAAAATTGCGACGAGATTGTCAGCTTGCCTATGAAGGGAAAAGTCACTTCATTAAACGCTAGCGTCGCAGGGTCGGTTATGCTTTATGAAGTTCTTAGACAGAGAAGCGACAGAACAACCAAAACTTCGCCTTGACGCTTTTCTTTAGGGTCGAGTATAATGAGAATGTTCTCGTGGACAAGGGCGAGGCGAGATTTCGTCTTCTTCATGACGACATTGTAGGGGGGATCAACTTGACTCTTCAAGCCCAACCAGAACTACCGGAGTGCGAAATCATCGACGTTATCGTGGATGAAGAGGTGGTTGAGTTTGCAAAGGAAGGCGACGCTACGGCACTGGAGTACCTAATCAACAAATATAAAAACTTTGTTAGAGCCAAAGCGCGTTCATACTTTCTTATTGGAGCAGATCGTGAAGATATAATCCAAGAGGGTATGATCGGACTTTATAAGGCCATCAGGGACTTTCGAGGCGACAAACTTTCTTCCTTTCGAGCTTTTGCCGAATTATGTATCACGCGTCAGATTATTACTGCGATCAAAACAGCAACCCGGCAGAAACACATTCCCCTAAACTCGTATGTTTCTCTAAACAAGCCCATCTATGACGAGGATTCTGATCGGACCCTTCTGGATGTAATTTCAGGAACTCGAATTACGGACCCGGAAGAACTTATCATTAGTCGAGAAGAATTTGACGACATCGAGGAGAAAATGGGTGAAATCCTCAGCTCTTTGGAGTGGAAAGTACTGATGTCTTATTTGGAGGGGAAATCCTATCAGGAGATTGCAGTGGACTTGAAGAGACATGTAAAATCGATTGATAACGCGTTGCAGAGGGTCAAACGGAAGCTCGAACGCTATCTAGAGCGCCGAGATGGTTAATTTTACATATGCCTACTCAAATAAAAAGCTTGCATTACGAAGTAAGAAGTGGTAGTCTAAATAAGTGCCTAGGGATAAAGTGTTGATCAAGGTACAGATTAAATGCCGACGTAGCTCAATTGGTAGAGCAGCTGATTTGTAATCAGCAGGTTGCGGGTTCGAGTCCCATCGTTGGCTCCATTTAAGTAGTGGAGATGGCAGTTTAAACTTAGCTAGGTCTACTTAAGGGCATACTAATTCATGAACAGTCGGACGAGTGCTTAAACATCACTTGGAACAACTGAATCATGCATCATCGCGGGGTGGAGCAGTGGTAGCTCGTCGGGCTCATAACCCGAAGGTCGTCGGTTCAAATCCGGCCCCCGCAACCAAGTCCTATTAGACAGCAACGCTGTCTTTTTTGTTATAAGACATTTTTCTTGACAGAGAAATCTTCTTATGATAAAGTGTCCTGAGTAATGTATTGAAATACAGCGTCCTACCGTTGTCCGGGAGGTGTTCGTGAATGCGTGTTGGCATTATTTTAGCGTGTACGGATTGCAAGCACCGTAACTATGCTACAATAAAAAATAAGAAAAATAACCCCGATCGTTTGGAAGCTCAAAAGTTTTGCAAGTTTTGCAAAAGTCATACTCTTCATAAGGAAACTAAGTAATTTTTTTTTGTACTGGATTAGATTGTACGCCAGGAAGCGTTGTCACAATATCGATGACATCGATGTCGTGTAAGGAAGTGAAGTGATGGGCGCGTTGAAGAAACCGGCCAATACTCAGCGACAGACGGAAAAGGCAGCGGAGTATTTCCGCGGGGTTTTGAGCGAGTTAAAGAAAGTTCATTGGCCAAGCCGTAGGCAGTTGCTCACCTATACAGGGGTTGTGTTTTTTGCGGTGGCAATTGTATCCATTCTGATGTGGATTGTTGATAGCGGTTTAAGTGTGGCCTTGACCAAGCTGCTGCCCTAACCTAAGAAAGTTTCTAAGGCAGCGTCTGAGGAGGTCCCCGAGAAATGGCAAAAGACTGGTATGTTATTCACACGTATTCTGGATATGAGAACAAAGTGAAGATGAATCTTGAAAAACGAGTCGAGTCCATGAACATGGAAGAAAAGATTTTTCGCGTGCTTGTGCCGATGGAAGACGAAATCGAGTTCAAGAATGGGAAAGAGAAAGTCACCAAGCGCAAGGTTTATCCAGGCTATGTACTCGTGGAGATGGAAATGACCGACGACTCGTGGTATGTCGTGCGTAACACGCCTGGGGTAACTGGGTTTGTTGGAACTGGAACGAAACCAATTCCTTTACTGGATCAAGAAGTTGTTAAAATTTTACAACAAATGGGAATGGATGAAGTCCACACACGGATCGATTTTGAGATTGATCAGAATGTTCAGGTTATTGTTGGCCCGTTTAAGGATTTTGTAGGCGTAGTTCGCGAAATTCTCGCCGACAAAGGCAAGTTGCGGGTTGAGGTGTCTATGTTTGGCAGAGAGACGCCAGTTGAATTGGATTTTGCCCAGGTTCAAAAACTCGATTAGAAGTAGAGATTATCCTAACAAGGAGGTGTAATGACAATGGCAAAAAAAGTAATTGGTTTAGTGAAATTAGCGATTACGGCGGGGAAAGCCACACCGGCACCTCCGGTTGGCCCGGCTCTGGGTCAACATGGGGTCAACATTATGGCCTTCTGCAAAGAATACAACGAGCGCACAAAGGATCAAGCGGGACTTATCATTCCGGTTGAAATCACTGTCTATGAAGATCGCTCCTTTACCTTTATCACCAAAACTCCGCCGGCTGCGGTGTTGCTTAAGAAAGCAGCAAACATTACTTCAGGCTCCGCCGAGCCGAATCGCAAAAAAGTTGCGAGTGTCCCTAAATCAAAGGTGCGCGAGATCGCGGACATTAAGATGAAAGACTTGAATGCAGCGAGTGTTGAAGCTGCGATGCGCATGGTTGAAGGTACAGCGCGGAGTATGGGCATTGATATCGTCGAAGGTTAAAATAAGTTGTGGGAGGGCTAAGTCCCGCATTACCACAAGGAGGTTAATAGAATGGCTAAAGTAGGTAAAAAATATCAAGAGGCTGTAAAATCTTTTGATCGCAATGCGTTCCATGAACCCACAGAGGCATTTGCAATTGTCAAAACTAACGCCAAAGCAAAGTTTGATGAAACCGTTGAAGTTGCTATTAAACTGGGCATTGACACCCGTCATGCAGACCAACAAATTCGCGGCGCTATTGTGTTGCCGAACGGTACGGGCAAAACCCGTTCAGTCTTGGTATTTGCTAAAGGGGATAAGGCCAAGGAAGCAGAATTGGCTGGTGCAGACTTTGTCGGCGCGGAAGACATGATTGCGAAGATTGAGCAAGGTTGGTTTGGTTTTGAAGTGGTTGTTGCAACTCCAGACATGATGGGGATGGTTGGTAAACTAGGTCGTGTTCTCGGACCTAAAGGTCTTATGCCAAACCCGAAAACTGGAACAGTCACCCTCGATGTAGCTCGTGCGATCAAAGAAATCAAAGCTGGTAAGATTGAATACCGTGCGGAAAAGGCTGGTATCATCCATGCACCAATCGGTAAAGCCTCGTTTAGTACGGACCAGCTGTTAGAGAACTATCGTGTGTTAGCTGAGGTCTTGGTTAAAGCTAAGCCTGCGGCCGCGAAGGGTCAATACATCCGAAGCATTACGGTTTCCTCAACCATGGGACCTGGCGTGCGTATTAACCCTGCCAAAGCTCTGTAAAGAGAGTAGCTCTTGACAGCATCCTGTAAATGGGATAGACTTACCACAACTTAATGAAGTCCGCTGTAGAAAGCAGGTGCCGCAAGGCTTAATGTCCTGCCGAGGTTGGAAGATGCGCCGATAGATATTTCTTTGGCATTCTAAACCTCTGCAGACGCGGAGGTTTTTTGCTGAGTTTATCTGAAGGAAGGAGGTACACAGAATGCCTAATATGGAAGAAAAAGGTCAAGTAGTCTCGGAAATTAAAGAAAAGTTCCAACAAGCTTCGGGGATTGTCATAGCTGACTACCGTGGTTTGACAGTGGCTCAAGTGACGCAATTACGTACCAAATTGCGCGAAGCTGGAGTGGAGTATCGAGTTATGAAAAATACACTCGTAAGTCGCGCAGCCAATGAAGTAGGGGTAGAAGGCCTTGATTCGTATCTTAAAGGCCCGACAGCACTCGCTTTTAGTGCAGACCCAGTCGCTCCAGCCAAAGTTTTAATGGAGTTTGCGAAAGTAAATAAACTTAAAACCTTTAAAATAAAGGCTGGGGTTCTGGACGGGAAGGTAATTGACGCTGAGGGAGTTAAAGCTCTGGCTGAACTTCCTTCACGCGAAGTTCTCCTTGCTATGGTCCTACGTGGCATGCAGGCACCACTTACTGGTATGGCCAACGTCCTTCAAGGACCGATTCGCAAAATGGGATACGCCTTGGAAGAGTTGCGTAAACTCAAAGCGGCTCAATAATTTGAAGAATCTTCTGAAGCAGAAAGCATTCATATTTTAAGGGGGAAATTAAAATGTCTAAAGTAAATGAAATTCTCGAAACAGTTAAAGGGTTAACAGTTCTCGAACTATCCGAACTCGTTAAGGCGTTCGAAGTAGAATTTGGTGTAAGCGCAGCTGCTCCAGTAGCTGTTGCAGGAGTAGCTGCTGCTGCTGTTGCTGAAGAAGTAGAAGAAAAGACAGAATTTGATGTCATGCTCATGAATTGCGGAGCTTCTAAAATCGCGGTTATCAAAGTCGTTCGTGAAGCAACAGGTTTAGGTCTGAAAGAAGCTAAAGATCTCGTAGATAATGCGCCTAAGGCAGTCAAAGAAAAAATTACCAAAGACGAAGCTGAGGCTTTGAAAGCTAAATTAGTAGAAGCAGGCGCAACCGTCGAAGTTAAATAGGTATAAGTAAGAAAATAAGACTCACTTTATGATTTTTCTGAATGTGCCTGAGTTTCAAGAAAAAAAGGTACTCTCTCGAAGAGGGTACCTTTTTAATTTATGTCGGAAGAGACGCATGCGGTTAATTACATAAACTATAAAATGATCCTTGACATGGTATTAGTATTTTGGTATAATTTATGAATGTTACCATGACCTCTTGGGATTATTGCTTAATAAGTCCATGGTATGGTAATAATTTGTAAACAATGGAAATATTTTGTGTTTATTTGGATGATAAGGAGATATTATCTTGAAATCATCATACTAAACGGAACACCATAAACAGTTAAAGCGAGGTTCTATTAAAAGGCCTTGCTTTTGGCTGTATATGTCAATATATAATGCCTCACTGAGAGGAAACCGTACTGAGGGGTGAAATGCAAATGTTCTATCCTGTTAAGGTTGGGACACGGGAGCGCTGGAGCTACTCCAGGATCCGGGAAGTCCTCGACATGCCGAATTTGATTGAAATTCAGCAGAACTCCTATCGTTGGTTTCTTGATGAAGGGTTACGCGATATGTTTCGCGATATCTCCCCGATTCAAGATTTCACGGGCAATCTCGTTTTGGAATTTATTGATTATAGCTTAGGGGAGGCTAAATACCAGGTAGAGGAGTGTAAAGAGCGTGATGTCACATTCGCTGCGCCTCTACGCGTAAAAGTACGCCTGATTAACAAGGAAACTGGAGAGGTAAAGGAACAGGAAGTCTTTATGGGGGATTTCCCACTGATGACAGACAAAGGTACGTTTATCATTAACGGTGCCGAACGTGTTATCGTGAGCCAACTTGTACGCTCGCCAGGAGTCTATTATTCAGAACAAATTGATGCGAGTGGTAAGAAACTCTTTGGGGCTACAGTTATTCCGAATCGTGGAGCTTGGTTGGAATTCGAATCGGATGTGAACGATAATATCTTTGTAAGGGTAGATCGAACACGAAAATTGCCGGGCACCGTTCTTATTCGTGCTTTGGGATATGCTAGTAACGGCCAGATCATGGAGCTGTTTAACGATAATGAATATATTCGTGCTACTTTAGAAAGAGACAACTCTGAGTCAACCGAAGAAGCTTTAGTGGAAATCTACAAACGGTTGAGACCTGGGGAGCCCCCAACAGTCGACAGTGCTCGTTCATTGTTGGAAGCACTGTTTTTTGATGCTAAACGCTATGATCTAGCTAAGGTGGGTCGTTACAAACTCAATAAGAAACTTGTGGATTTTCAAGATCCTGACAACATGCCTCCGATGGAGGTTCGACATTTGACCCGCGGAGATATCGTGGCCAGTGTTAAACGGTTGCTCTCCTTAATGGACGGACAGGGACATAAAGATGATATCGACCATTTAGGGAATCGTCGCTTGCGTTCTGTTGGAGAACTTCTTCAGAATCAATTCCGGATTGGATTGTCCCGTATGGAACGCGTAGTTCGTGAGCGGATGACGATTCAAGATGTTGAAGTGATTACGCCACAAGTATTAATCAATATCCGACCGGTCGTAGCAGCCATCAAAGAGTTTTTTGGTAGCAGTCAGTTATCTCAATTTATGGATCAAACAAATCCATTGGCCGAGTTAACTCATAAGCGCCGTTTGAGCGCTTTGGGACCTGGCGGATTGAGCAGGGAACGCGCAGGTTTTGAAGTGCGGGACGTTCACCATTCTCACTATGGAAGGATGTGTCCAGTAGAGACGCCAGAAGGTCCGAACATCGGGCTGATTGGTTCTTTGGCGACTTTTGGACGTATTAATCCTTTTGGGTTCATTGAAGCTCCTTACCGCATGGTGGATAAAGAGAATGGTAGAGTTACAGAGCAAATCCATTACTTAACCGCTGACGAAGAAGAAAAATATGTTGTGGCTCAGGCGAATGCGCCCCTAGATGAGAATTTTAATTTCGTCGGGGATAAAATTGATGGTCGCCATGGCCCGGATTTTGTTCATGTGTCGCCCAGTCAAGTTGACTACATGGACGTATCCCCCAAGCAAATGGTATCCATCGCCACGGCGCTTATCCCATTTCTTGAACATGATGATGCGAATCGGGCCCTAATGGGATCAAACATGCAACGTCAGGCAGTGCCGCTCTTGCGTACGGATTCCCCTTACGTTGGGACAGGGATGGAGTACAAGACCGCTAAGGACTCTGGTGTTTGTGCGATCACTAAACAAGCTGGAGTTGTGGAGCGAGCGACCGCAGACGAAATCATTGTTCTTCATGATGATGGGACAACGGAAAAACATAAGCTCCTTAAATACTCGCGTTCCAACCAAGGGACCTGTATCAATCAGAGACCTATTGTCATGAAAGGGGAACGGGTTGAAGCAAGCCAAATTATTGCAGATGGTCCGTCGACTGACCATGGAGAACTTGCTCTGGGACGCAATGTACTGGTGGCTTTCATGACTTGGGAAGGGTATAACTATGAGGATGCGATCCTGATTAGCGAAAAGCTTCTTCGGGAAGATTATTATACATCCATTCATATTGAAGAGTATGAATCGGATGCTCGCGACACGAAGCTAGGTCCGGAAGAGATTACTCGAGACATTCCCAACGTTGGAGAAGATGTTTTGAAAGACCTTGATGAGCGTGGAATTATCCGCATCGGAGCAGAAGTCCGCCCGGGAGATATTCTGGTTGGAAAAGTAACCCCCAAAGGTGAGACGGAGCTCACGGCAGAAGAACGTCTCCTCCGTGCGATTTTCGGAGAGAAGGCGCGTGAGGTCCGTGATACTTCCTTACGTGTACCTCACGGCGAAGCCGGGAAAATTGTGGATGTAAAGGTTTTCACACGTGAAAACGGAGATGAATTGTCTCCCGGTGTAAATCAACTCGTTCGTGTATACATCGCCCAAAAGAGAAAGATTTCTGTGGGAGACAAGGTGGCGGGTCGCCACGGGAACAAAGGGGTTATATCGCGAATCATGCGTCAAGAAGATATGCCCTTTCTGCCAGATGGCACCCCTGTTGAAATCGTTCTCAATCCTTTGGGAGTGCCATCTCGAATGAATATCGGTCAGGTTCTGGAAACACATTTGGGCAGGGCAGCTAAGGCCTTGGGGATTCGCATTGCAACCCCAGTCTTTGACGGTGCGACAGAAGATGATATTTTTGAGACCTTGGAGAAAGCCGGCCTTCCAGCTGATGGTAAGACCATGTTGTATGACGGACGTACAGGAGACCCGTTTGACAGTAAGATTACAGTCGGTTACATGTATGTGCTTAAGCTTCATCATTTGGTCGACGATAAGATCCATGCCCGTTCGACGGGTCCTTACTCGCTAGTGACGCAGCAACCGTTGGGCGGTAAAGCACAATTCGGAGGCCAACGTTTCGGGGAAATGGAAGTATGGGCGTTGGAAGCGTATGGTGCTGCTTATACCTTGCAAGAGATTTTAACGGTAAAATCAGACGATGTTGTTGGTCGAGTAAAGACGTACGAAGCGATCGTCAAAGGTGAGAATATTCCTGAACCAGGAATTCCCGAATCATTTAAGGTATTGATCAAAGAAATGCAGAGTTTGGGGCTCGATGTGAGAGTCTTATCAGCCGATGATCGAGAAATTGCGATTCATGATACCGATGAGGATATTACGGAGACGGCAAAGGAACTCGGCATTGATCTACATGAGGAACTCCCACCGCCGGCAACTCGCATAGTTGCTACAAAGGATGAAGATGAACTCATTATCGATGAGGATGAACTCATCGCCGACGAAGATGAACTTATTATTGATGAGGATGAGTCGCTTGATGAGTTAAATGAGGGAGTCCTTGAGGAAGAAGATATAGATCTTGGCGATCTCAAATAGTCCCCGGACGAAAGGAGCGATAAGGATTGCTAGACGTCAATAACTTCGACCGCATGCGTATCGGCTTAGCTTCACCGGATATGATTCGTGAGTGGTCATTTGGAGAGGTAAAGAAGCCTGAAACCATAAACTATCGGACCTTAAAGCCGGAACGTGAAGGTTTGTTTTGTGAAAAAATCTTTGGTCCGACTCGGGACTGGGAATGTCACTGCGGAAAGTATAAACGTGTCCGGTATAAAGGAATCGTATGTGACCGTTGTGGAGTCGAAGTGACCCGTTCTAAAGTTCGTCGAGAACGGATGGGGCACATTGTACTCGCTGCTCCGGTTTCTCATATTTGGTATTTTAAAGGGATCCCAAGTCGCATGGGTTTACTTTTGGACATGTCCCCTCGCGCTTTGGAGAAAGTTCTATATTTTGTCTCCTATATTGTGACTGAGTCCGGAGATACGTCTCTGATGAAGAAACAACTTTTGACGGAAACAGAATACAGAGAATATCGTGACAAGTATGGTGATCGTTTCCAGGCTGCCATGGGAGCAGAAGCGGTTAAACAACTGCTTGGAGAGATGGATTTAGACAAACTTAATGACGAACTTCGGGTAGAGTTAAAAGAAGTATCTGGACAACGAAAAATACGTGCGATCCGACGTCTCGAAGTTGTTGAAGCCTTCAAAACGTCTGGAAATCGCCCAGAGTGGATGATCATGGATGTGGTTCCTGTGATTCCGCCTGAATTGCGGCCGATGGTTCAATTGGATGGCGGTCGGTTCGCTACCTCGGATCTTAATGATCTCTATCGACGCGTCATCAATCGTAATAATCGTCTGAAGCGCCTTTTGGATCTAGGTGCACCAGACATTATTGTCAGAAACGAAAAGCGGATGCTACAAGAAGCGGTTGACGCCTTGATTGACAACGGCCGCCGTGGACGTCCTGTGACTGGTCCTGGTAATCGCCCACTTAAATCCTTGAGCGATATGTTAAAGGGAAAACAAGGACGCTTTCGACAGAACCTTTTGGGAAAACGTGTAGATTATTCTGGACGGTCGGTTATTGTTGTCGGACCAAATCTCAAGCTTCATCAGTGCGGCCTTCCCAAAGAAATGGCCTTAGAACTTTTTAAACCGTTTGTGATGAAAAAACTTGTGCAAGATGGTCATGCCCACAATATTAAAAGCGCGAAACGTATGGTTGAAAGAGTGCGCCCTGAGGTGTGGGATGTCCTCGAGGAAGTTATCTCCGATCATCCAGTGCTACTGAATCGTGCCCCAACTCTTCATCGTTTAGGAATTCAAGCATTTGAACCAATTTTAGTTGAAGGCCGTGCCTTACAGATCCATCCCTTAGTGTGTACGGCTTACAACGCAGACTTTGACGGTGACCAAATGGCGGTTCACGTTCCCTTGTCTGCTGAGGCTCAGTCTGAAGCGAGATTACTGATGTTGGCGTCTCATAATATCCTGAACCCTAAAGACGGTCGGCCAGTGCAAACTCCGACCCAAGACATGGTGTTAGGATCCTACTATTTAACTATGGATCGCCCAGGTGCTTTTGGAGAAGGAAAAATATTTAAAGATTATGATGAGGCTGTCTTGGCCTACGATTCAAAAGTAGTTCACTTGCAGGCTGCTATAAAAGTTCGTCGTGACGGGAAACTCTTAGAGACAACGGTTGGCCGATTAATCTTCAATTCCGTCATTCCTCCTGAAGTTGGCTACTTCAACGAAGTAATAGGCAAAAAGGGCCTTGGAGACATTGTAGCCAAAACCTATCGCAAGTGTGGTTATGAAGCAACGGCCTCGTTGCTGGACGGACTGAAGAGTCAAGGGTTTAAATTCTCTACTCGGGCGGGAATGACCGTCGGTTTGACGGATATTACGGTTCCGAAGGAGAAGACGGAAATTCTTGCTAAGGCAGACATCGCGGTCGCTAAAACAGAGCAACAATATCGACGTGGTTTGATTACGGATGAAGAGCGTTACAACCTGGTCATTGATACTTGGGCGAAGGCGACAAAAACGGTTACCCAAGCGTTGATGGATACCCTCGATCAGTTTAACCCAGTGTATATGATGGCAACGTCAGGCGCCCGAGGTAATATTCAACAATTGAGACAATTAGCAGGGATGCGGGGACTCATGGCAGATCCCTCTGGACGAACAATTGAGTTGCCTATCAAAGCCAATTTCCGCGAAGGGCTGACCGTCTTGGAGTACTTTATTTCCTCCCACGGTGCACGGAAAGGTCTGGCAGATACTGCATTGCGAACAGCTGACTCCGGTTATCTGACCCGTCGGTTAGTGGATGTATCTCAAGATGTAATTGTGCGTGAAGAAGACTGCGGTACATTAGTCGGTATTATGGTGGAAGATATTAAAGATGGTCCTGAAATTATTGAACCCTTCATTGATCGTCTAGTCGGTCGCTTTGTTCTTGAAGAGATTCAGCATCCAGAGACGGGAGAAGTACTCGCTACTCCTGAATATGAAATAACAGAGGAACAAGCTGAGGATATTGTTAAAGCCTTTGATTCGGCTATAATACGTTCAGTTCTCACCTGCAAATCACGTTATGGTGTCTGCAAGAAATGTTACGGTCGCAATCTTGCCACAGGGCGCCCGGTTGAGATGGGCGAGGCTGTGGGGATCATCGCAGCTCAATCCATCGGAGAACCTGGAACTCAGCTAACCATGCGTACCTTCCACACTGGTGGCGTGGCGGGGGATGATATAACTCAAGGTCTTCCACGGGTAGAAGAGTTGTTTGAAGCTCGTAAACCAAAAGGGCAAGCGATCATCTCGGAAGCGATTGGCAAGGTGTCGATTAGTGAAGTTAAAGGGCGGCGAGAAGTAGACCTGCTCACTGAAACCGAAGAGCACATAATCTATTCCATTCCCTATGGATCCCGCCTTTGTGTTAAAGAAGGGCAGATGGTCGAAGCTGGCGACGAGTTGACAGAAGGTAGTATTAATCCGCACGATATGTTAAAAGTCAAAGGTCCACGCGGTGTTCAGGTATATCTGGTTGGCGAAGTTCAACGGGTATATCGGCTGCAAGGGGTGGATATCAACGACAAACACATTGAAGTCATGGTCCGCCAGATGTTGCGCAAAGTAAAAATTGATGATGCCGGTGATACAAGTCTGCTCCCTGGAGGCCTCATTGATGTCTTTGATTTTCAAGACGAAAATGTACGGGCCATTGGCGAAGGTGGAGAACCTGCTGTAGCTCACCCAGTACTCTTGGGGATAACTAAAGCATCACTGGCGACGGATTCCTTTCTCTCGGCGGCTTCTTTTCAAGAGACAACCCGGGTTCTCACAGAAGCGGCCATTAAAGGAAAAGTCGATCCGTTATTAGGGTTAAAAGAAAATGTAATCATTGGTAAATTAATTCCAGCGGGAACTGGCATGTCGAGGTATCGCAATATAAAAACTTTGGAACCAAATAAGGTTGAATTATTGACACCTTAGAGTGCAAATGCTAAACTACAATAGTGTGATTAAGGAGGAAAGCATTTTGATGCTTGATGAAACCTTCAAACACGCCAAACAGAAAACTGTCGGGTTGAAACAAACCCAACGAGCTTTGGAAAAAGGGCTTGTTCGGCGTGTGTATGTAGCCAAAGATGCTGAAATGCATGTTCTTCGCCCAATTCTCGAATGGTGCCATAACCATCAGGTGGAACAAATTGAGGTTCCCACTATGAAAGAATTAGGAAAAGCATGTGGGATCGAAGTAGGCACAGCGGTAGCGGCCGTATTGGAAGACTAGTGGCCGGTAAGGATCTGTAGACCCAAACGTAGGTTTTGGAATTGCTTGCTAAATGCTGCTGCAAGCAATTCCTTGTATATCGATATGATTAGAAAGGAGGTGGAGACATGCCGACAATCAACCAACTTATCCGTAAAGGGCGCGCCACAATTGCACAAAAATCGACAGCTCCAGCTTTACAGTGGGGCTATAACTCTCTTAAACGTAAGCAATATCCATCAGGAGGTTCCCCACAAAAACGGGGAGTTTGCATCAGGGTTTATACCACAACCCCTAAAAAACCTAACTCGGCACTGCGAAAGGTTGCGCGTGTACGTTTGACTAATGGGTTTGAGATTACATCTTATATCCCAGGCATCGGACACAATTTGCAAGAACACTCCGTGGTTCTCGTCCGTGGTGGTCGTATTAAAGACCTTCCAGGCGTACGTTATCACGTTGTTCGTGGTGCTTTGGACACAACTGCTGTGCAGAAACGTGCGCAAGGACGCTCGAAATACGGTGCAAAACGTCCGAAAAAGGCCTAAATACCAAAATAATCGAAACCTTGGGAATACAATACAAAGGAGGGAAATAAATGCCACGTAAAGGATATGTTGCGAAACGCGAAGTACTGCCTGATCCGATTTACAAGAATCAGACCGTAACGAAGTTCATCAATCAGATTATGTTAGATGGTAAAAAAGGAACGGCAGAGGCTATTTGCTACAGCGCATTCAATATGATCCAAGAAAAATCCGGTAAAGATCCCGTTGAAGTCTTTGGTACAGCACTAAAAAATGTCATGCCGGTCCTAGAAGTCAAGGCTCGCCGAGTTGGCGGTGCTAATTATCAAGTTCCTATCGAAGTACGTGCAGAGCGTCGCTCGACACTAGGACTGCGCTGGCTTGTCGCACAGGCTCGAAAGCGCGGCGAGAAAACCATGCAGGAAAAGATCGCTGGAGAATTACTTGATGCCTCTAACAATACGGGTGGTTCTGTCAAGAAGAAAGAGGATATGCATAAAATGGCAGAGGCGAATAAGGCTTTTGCGCATTACAAATGGTAGTTTGATGCATACTGATTTTGACAGAAAGGGGGATTCACAGTGGCAAGAGCATTTTCACTTGAAAATACACGTAATATTGGAATCATGGCGCACATTGATGCTGGGAAAACAACGGTAACTGAACGTATTCTTTTTTACACTGGACGAGTGCATAAAATTGGTGAAGTTCATGATGGTGCGGCCACAATGGACTGGATGATCCAAGAGCAAGAGCGCGGAATTACCATTACTTCGGCAGCTACAACCTGCGAGTGGAGAAGTAATCGCGTTAACATTATCGACACACCAGGGCACGTGGACTTCACGGTTGAAGTAGAACGATCTCTTCGGGTACTTGATGGTGCAGTAGCAGTGTTCTGTTCTGTCGGCGGAGTTGAACCTCAATCAGAAACCGTCTGGCGTCAAGCGGATAAGTACAAAGTACCGCGGATTGCTTTTATTAATAAAATGGATCGGATGGGCGCTGATTTTTTCCGAGGTGTCTCAATGATAGCTGACCGTTTGGGGGCTAACCCTGTTCCAATCCAGTTACCGATCGGTGCCGAGGACAATTTTAAAGGTATCGTAGATTTAGTGACTATGACGTCTACTGTCTATACGGATGACTTAGGCACAACTGAAGTGCACAGTGCTATCCCTGAAGACTTAGTCGAATTGGCCGCCGAGTATCGTGAAAAACTGGTAGAGGCTGTCGCTGAAACGAGTGAAGAACTCATGACGAAGTATCTCGAAGGGACAGAAATGTCTGAGCAAGAAATCCGTGATGGTATACGTCGCGGAGTGATCGGGAACAAGTTCATCCCAGTTCTTTGTGGTTCAGCGTTCAAGAACAAAGGGGTACAGCCCCTGCTCGACTGTGTCGTTGATTACATGCCTTCGCCACTAGATGTGCCCCCTATTAAAGGGGTACATCCAGATACCGGAGCGGACGATCAAAGAACCGCTTCGGACACCGAACCGTTTGCCGCGTTGGCCTTTAAGATCATGTCTGACCCATTCGTGGGTAAATTGGCGTTTTTCAGGACGTATTCAGGCGTGTTAAGTGCAGGTTCTTATGTTTATAACTCAACAAAAGGCAAGAAAGAACGCATTGGACGCATGCTTCAAATGCACGCTAATCACCGTGAAGATATCCCCGAAGTACGCTCAGGGGACATTGCAGCGGCAATTGGCCTGAAAGATACCACAACAGGCGACACTTTATGTGATGAGAAGAGTCCGATCATTCTGGAAAGAATGGTGTTTCCCGAACCGGTTATCCATGTGGCTATTGAGCCTAAAACGAAAGTTGACCAGGAAAAAATGGGCGGTGCACTCTCTCGTCTCGCTGAAGAAGATCCTACTTTTAAAATGCACACTGATGTGGAAACTGGGCAAACAATTATCGGAGGAATGGGCGAGCTCCATCTTGAGATTATTGTTGACCGTTTACAACGAGAATTTAAAGTACAATGCGACGTGGGTCGTCCGCAAGTTGCTTACAAAGAAACCATTCGGAAGACTGTCAAATCCGAAGGGAAGTTTGTTCGCCAATCCGGTGGTCGTGGACAATACGGACACTGCTGGATCGAACTTACCCCACTTGAACCAGGAAGCGGCTTTGAATTCGTCAATAAAGTGGTCGGCGGAGTTATTCCGAGGGAATATATCAACCCGATTGGCGCTGGTATCCAAGAAGCCTTGCAAAATGGTATTCTGGCCGGATATCCTGTTCTTGACATACGAGCTACCGTTTATGACGGTTCTTACCACGATGTTGACTCTTCAGAAATGGCGTTTAAAATTGCCGGATCGATGGCTTTCAAGGCTGGTGCCCTCAAGGCAGATCCAGCGATCATCGAACCAGTCATGAAGGTTGAAGTAACGGTACCCGAGGAATACATGGGAGACGTCATTGGGGACATTAGTTCACGTCGCGGACGGATTGAAGGCATGGAAGCACGCAACAATACCCAGGTTGTGCGTGGATTTGTCCCACTTTCCGAGATGTTTGGCTATTCGACCGATTTGCGATCAGCCACACAAGGGCGAGGGGTCTACGTGATGCAGTTCGACCATTATGAAGAAGTGCCTAAAGGCATCGCTGAAGGCATCATTGCCAAGCGCCAAGGCGCGTAAGCGTGGTTCGAGGTTCGAGGTTCGATTATCGAGGCTTGAAATTAGAAGTTCAATCTTTGAACTTCTAAACCTCACTTAATTATAGAGATACTATTAATTTTAAAGGAGTGAAGGAAAATGGGAAAAGCGAAATACGAACGTACTAAACCACATGTTAACGTTGGAACCATTGGTCACGTCGACCATGGTAAAACCACCACAACAGCGGCAATCACCGTTGTTCTCTCTAAAGTCGGTGGCGCAGTAGCCACGGCTTTTGATCAAATTGACAAAGCTCCTGAAGAGCGCGAGCGTGGAATTACGATCTCCACGGCCCATGTTGAGTATGAGACCGCGAATCGGCACTATGCTCACGTAGATTGCCCTGGTCACGCGGACTATGTTAAAAACATGATCACTGGTGCCGCTCAAATGGATGGCGCAATTCTTGTCGTTTCTGCAGCTGATGGCCCAATGCCACAAACTCGTGAACACATCCTCTTGGCTCGCCAAGTAGGTGTTCCTACAATTGTTGTCTGGCTTAACAAACGGGACATGGTTGATGATGAGGAACTCATCGAACTCGTCGAAATGGAAATCCGCGAACTCTTAACGATGTATGAATTTGATGGCGATAATACACCTATCATTCCAGGTTCAGGTCTCAAAGCATTACAATGTGGTTGCGGAAAACGCGAATGCGAATGGTGTGGAGATATTTGGAAACTGATGGACGCTGTTGATTCCTACATTCCAACTCCGGAGCGCGACACAGACAAGCCTTTCCTGATGCCGATCGAGGATGTCTTCACGATTACTGGTCGGGGTACTGTGGCAACCGGTCGTGTTGATCGCGGCAGGGTTAAAGTCGGTGATGAAGTCGAAATCGTAGGTTTAACCACGACTTCTCGTAAGACCATTGTCACTGGGGTAGAAATGTTCCGTAAACTGCTTGATTCAGCACAAGCTGGGGATAACATCGGTGCGCTGTTGCGTGGAGTTGAGCGCAAAGACATCGAGCGCGGACAAGTTTTAGCTAAGTCTGGATCCATTAAACCACATACAAAATTTTCAGGTGAAGTTTATATCTTGAATAAAGAAGAAGGCGGACGCCATACTCCGTTTTTTCACAACTATCGTCCTCAATTCTACTTCCGTACGACGGACGTGACAGGTGTAATCACTCTCCCAGAAGGTACTGAAATGGTTATGCCAGGAGACCGCGTGACGATTGATGTTGAACTCATTACCCCAATCGCTATGGAAGAAGGACTTCGTTTTGCTATCCGCGAGGGTGGTCGCACAGTGGGTTCAGGTATTGTTGCCAAAATTAATTCCTAATTAGCGAAATAGAAACGTTTTTTTGGAGAGGAAGAGATATCTTCCTCTCCAAAAATGAAGGCCGGATAACGGAGTGCTGGATTATCGAGTTTGCTCTTATCTGGCCTCCGGCCTCCGACCTCTGAGTTCTGCTATGGCGTAAAAGGTTGCTGGACAGGTGACTCCCCTTGAACCAGGGAATTTTTACGTCCGAAAACCCCGTATAACGGGAATTATGAGGAGGTAGTATTAACTTATGAGCCAAAAAATTAGGATTCGGCTTAAAGCATTCGATCACAAAACTCTTGACCAATCTGCAGAGAAAATTGTAGAAACTGCCAAACGAACTGGTGCGCAGGTTAGCGGTCCGATTCCCCTGCCGACGGAGAAAAGCATCTATACAATTTTACGCTCTCCTCATGTTAATAAGGATTCACGAGAACAGTTTGAGATGCGCACGCATAAACGTTTGATTGATATCCTTGAGCCTACGCCTAAAACTGTCGATGCGCTGATGCGTTTAGACTTGCCAGCCGGCGTTGACATCGAGATCAAGCTATAATTATCTACATCTGCTAAATTTGCTCTCAATTCGAGTAGCAATATAGTTTCGTCTGTGATATAATGTCGTTATGTTTGTTGTGAGAAACGCCCGGTAGCGTGGAGTAGTTACCGAGGGGACGCGACAAAGAAAATAAATCGACGCTCTCGTGCTACAGAATGATCTGGCGCACTTCAAAGCGTATAGGAGGTGGCATTCGTGTCAAAAGGAATTTTAGGTAAAAAAATTGGCATGACTCAGATTTTCACGGCAGAAGGTCGTGTTGTTCCGGTCACAGTAGTTGAAGCGGGTCCTTGCCCAGTGGTGCAGAAAAAGACTGTTGCAACCGATGGCTACAACGCTATCCAAATTGGTTTCTCGATGTTGCGCGAAAGCTTAAGCAATAAGCCGAGAAAAGGACATTTCCAAAAGGCATCACTTAAACCGATGCGCTATGTTCGTGAGTTCAAGGTCAGTGACATTGATTCTTATGAAATCGGCCAAGAAGTGCAGGTAAGTCTCTTTACTGTTGGTGACAAGATTGATGTCGTTGGCAAGGCCAAAGGAAAAGGTTTTGCTGGAATGATCAAGCGTCATCACGCTAGTCGCGGACCGATGGCTCATGGATCGAAGTATCATCGCCGTACAGGTTCCCTTGGCGCGAAAGGCCCGGCTCGAGTATTTAAAGGTCGTAAGCTGCCAGGACGTATGGGCGGCCAACGTGTAACAATACAAAACCTGGAAGTTATCCGGGTTGATGCGGATAAAAACCTGATCTTGATTAAAGGGGCTGTCCCAGGAGCGAACAAATCGTTGCTCATTCTGAAGCCTTCTGTCAAGGCGAAGTAACACTGAGAAAGGAGGAATAAGCAATGCCGAAAGTTCAAGTATTAAATATGCAAGGCGCATCGGTCGGAGAAATCGAACTTAGCGAAGGTGTGTTCGGAATTACTCCGAATATCCACGTGCTTCACGCTGCAGTCGTGTCACAACTGGCTGGAGAAAGACGGGGAACGCAATCTGCGTTGTTACGCGGCGAAGTGCGCGGAGGTGGACGTAAACCATGGCGCCAAAAAGGAACCGGTCGTGCACGTTCTGGAAGTACACGTTCCCCATTGTGGAGAGGTGGCGGTGTTATATTCGCACCTAAACCACGTAAATACGGCTTCAAATTACCGAAAAAAGTTCGACGCTTGGCTTTGTATTCGGCGCTTTCTTCGAAGGTTATGGAGCAACAGCTGATTGTACTTGACAATCTGAGTATGGGTGAAGCGAAAACCCGTGAAATGGTAAAAGTACTCAAAGCTCTTAATGTTGGCAAGAAGGCTATGATCGTGATGGATGATGTGGATGAAGCGGTACAACGCTCTGCTCGTAACATTGAAGGTGTAAAAACAACGGATGTTGCTGGCATGAACGTGAGAGACTTACTTCATTACGATATTCTTGTAATGACGAAAGCAGCGGTAACAAAAACAGAGGAGGTGTTAGCGTAATGCGCGACGCACGTGATGTCCTCAAAAGTCCTGTAATCTCCGAGAAGTCGGTAGGACTTGTTGAGGAAAATAAATACTCCTTCTGGGTAAATCCAGCTGCGAACAAAATCGAAATCAGAGCAGCGGTGGAGAAAATGTTTAAAGTATCGGTCATCGAACTCCATACTATGAGTGTCAAAGGTAAAGAGAAGCGGGTTGGCAAATATGTTGGAAAAACATCAAACCGCAAAAAAGCGATTGCAACGCTTAAAGCTGGAGATAAGATCGAAAACTTCGCGGGCCTGTAAGCAGCTTGAAGCAAAGGAGGAAAATGAAATTCTATGGCATTAAAATCATTTAGACCCACATCGCCAAGTCGCCGTAATATGACGGTCTCGACTTTCGAAGAGATCACCAGAACAGAACCTGAGCGTTCTTTACTGAAGCCGTTGACTAAAAAGGCAGGTCGCAATAATGACGGGCGTTTAAGCGTGCGTCACAAAGGCGGCGGACATAAACGTATGTTTCGCGTTATTGATTTTAAACGGAATAAAGATGGAATCCCTGCTCGCGTAGCGAGCATCGAATATGATCCCAACCGCTCAGCCAATATCGCTTTATTGTACTATCAAGACGGACTTAAAACTTATATCTTAGCGCCGAATGGATTACAAGTGGATCAAATGGTTGTTTCCGGAGCGGACGCGGACATTAAGGTCGGTAATACGTTACCCCTTCAGAATATTCCAGTGGGTACTCTGCTGCACAACATTGAGATGAAACCCGGGAAAGGTGCACAAATGGTTCGCTCAGCGGGCGGATCAGCACAACTCATGGCTAAAGAAGGCTCCTATGCAACTCTCCGACTCCCTTCGGGCGAAATGCGCATGATTCGCATTGAATGTCGAGCCACGATTGGTCAAGTTGGAAATTTGGATCACGAGAACATTAACGTGGGTAAAGCCGGAAGATCACGCTGGATGGGCATCCGTCCAACAGTCCGCGGTTCAGTAATGAATCCTTGTGACCATCCACACGGTGGTGGTGAAGGACGTAACTCGATCGGTCGGAATCCATGTACACCTTGGGGAAAACCAGCTTTGGGAGCAAAAACTCGCAAGAAAAAGAATTCGTCGAATCGCTTTATTGTGAAACGACGGACTAAGTAGTCGAAAGGAGGCCCATAAATGAGCAGATCTCTGAAAAAAGGACCTTTCGCCGAACCTCGTTTGCTCAAGCGCGTAGAAGCGATGAACGAATCAGGTGAGAAGCGCGTTATTAAGACGTGGTCTAGACGCTCGACAATATTCCCGATCATGGTCGGACTTACCATAGCGGTACACGATGGTCGGAAACATGTTCCTGTCTATGTTACAGAAGACATGGTAGGGCATAAACTAGGCGAGTTTTCGCCTACCCGCACCTTTAAGGGCCATGCTGGCAGCGAAAAATCCAGCGGCTTACGTTAATTCGAGAGGAGGCTAAAAGGCATATGCAAGCAAAAGCAGTGGCAAAATATGTACGTATCTCTCCTCGTAAGGTGCGCCAAGTTGTCAATTTGATCCGTGGCAAAAAGATTAGTGATGCGTTCGCAATTCTTCAGTTTACACCGAACGGTTCCACCGATGATGTGGCAAAAGTGCTGAAGTCTGCAGTCGCAAATGCAGGACACAACTATGACATGAATGTCGACGATCTGTATGTTACTGAAATTTGTGTGGATCAAGGACCAACATTAAAACGCATCAAGCCTCGGGCCATGGGACGTGCAGACCAGATCCGGAAACGGACAAGTCACATTACTGTGGTTGTGGGCGAGAAGAAGGAGGGCTAAACCGTGGGTCAAAAGGTTAATCCCAAAGGCCTCCGCATCGGAATTATCCGGGACTGGGAAAGCCGATGGTTTGCAGACAGAAACTACCTGGAACTACTTCATGAAGACTTGAAGATCCGAGCATTTGTAAAAAATAAACTTAAACAAGCTGGATGCCCAAAAGTTGAGATTGAACGTGCGGCCAGTCGCGTTAAAGTATCGATTCATGCTGCCAAACCCGGTATCGTTATCGGCCGAGGTGGCACAGAAGTTGAAAATTTGCGTAAGCAACTTGAAGTTATTACCGGGAAACAAGTTGCTGTCAATATTGTAGAAATCAAGAAACCTGAAATGGATGCCACGTTGGTAGCTGAAAACATCGCTCTCCAACTGGAAAAACGAGTGTCCTTCCGCCGGGCTATGAAACAAACCGTGGGTCGAACAATGCGGACAGGCGCACAAGGGATTAAAATTCAATGCAGCGGTCGTCTGGCAGGAGCCGAAATTGCCCGAACTGAATGGTATCATGAAGGAAAAGTACCCCTTCACACTTTACGTGCAGATATTGACTATGGCTTTGCTGAAGCCAATACTACGTATGGCAAAATTGGTATTAAAGTTTGGATATATAAAGGTGAGGTTCTTCCCGCCAAGAAGGTCGTCGCTCAGGTGGAAGGAGGAAACTAAATGTTAGTCCCATCCAGAGTGAAACATCGAAAACAACATCGCGGTCGGATGCATGGTAAGGCTACACGAGGTAACACTATTACTTTTGGTGAATTTGGTCTTGTAGCCTTAGAATGTGGCTGGATCACGAATCGTCAGATAGAGGCCGCTCGTATCGCAATGACCCGTTTTATCAAACGTGGGGGTCAAGTTTGGATTAAAATCTTCCCAGATAAGCCGGTTACAGCTAAACCAGCTGAAACTCGTATGGGTAGTGGTAAAGGTTCACCTGAATACTGGGTTGCTGTTGTAAAACCTGGTCGTGTGATGTTTGAATTGAACGGCGTAACGGAAGAACAGGCACGTGAGGCTCTGCGCCTAGCAATGCACAAACTCCCGATCAAATGTAAGTTCGTTACCCGTGCTGATCAAGAAGGAGGTGACGCAAATGAAAACTAATGATTTCCGTGACCTAACCACCGATGAAGTTCTCAAGGAAATCGACGAGTTCAAAACAGAACTGTTTAATTTGCGTTTCCAATTGGCGACGGGTCAACTCGATAACCCGATGCGAATTCGTGAAGTCCGCAAAGGAATCGCTCGCGGTAAAACGATTCTTCGTGAGCGCGAGTTAAAGATTGAACGTGCTTAATTGAGAAAGGAGGCTTTTTAGCGTGGAAAGAGCCCAACGTAAGGTGCGGATTGGCAAGGTAGTCAGCGACAAGATGGACAAAACCATCGTTGTTTCCGTCGAGATTACTGAGCGTCACCCGGTTTATAAAAAATCGATCACTCGCACAAAAAATTATAAGGCGCATGACGAAAACAATGAAGCCCATACTGGTGATATTGTCTCGATCATGGAAACTCGTCGTTTGAGTAAAGATAAATGTTGGCGTGTGGTTAAAATACTTCAAAAATCGCTTGCTATCTAAAGTTGATATTTAGTTCGGAAGGGGGTCAATGTGAATGATCCAGGTACAAACTAGGGTTAGAGTCGGAGACAACTCAGGCGCTAAAGAACTCATGTGTATTCATGTGCTCGGCGGATCAATACGCCGTTACGCATCGATTGGAGATATTATTGTAGCTTCTGTTAAGCAAGCAACACCAGGGGGCGTTGTTAAAAAGGGAGAAGTTGTTAAGGCCGTTATTGTGCGGACACGTAAAGAAATTAAACGTCCAGACGGTTCTTATATTCGGTTTAGCGAAAACGCTGCAGTCCTCATTAAGGATGACAAAAGTCCTCGGGGCACCCGTATCTTCGGACCGGTAGCTCGTGAGTTACGTGAAAATTTCATGAAAATTATTTCCCTAGCACCGGAAGTTATCTAAGACCCCATGACATATGGAGGTGAAGAAAGTGGCTGCTACAAAGCATAAGGTACAACCTGCAAAGATACACGTCAAAAAAGGCGACTTTGTCATGGTAATCACTGGTAAAGATGCCGGTACAAAAGGCAAAGTTATCGATGTGATTCTTAAGAAAGGTCGAGTGGTGGTAGAGAAGGCGAATATGATCAAACGTCATACGAAACCTTCACAAAGCATGCCTCAAGGTGGAATTGTTTCCAAAGAGGCACCTATGGCCAGCTCGAACGTCATGTTATATTGCCAAGAGTGTAAATCCGTGACTCGGGTCAGTGTCAAGGTGACGGAAGAAGGAAAAGTACGCGCCTGTAAAAATTGTGGCGTGAATCTACCGGATAAACACTAAGCGCGAAAGGAGGGACCCCCAGTGGCTCGTCTGAAAGATAGATACCTAAACGAAATCGCTCCTGCCTTACAGCAGAAGTTTGCTTATACAAATGTCATGCAAATCCCCAAAGTTGATAAAATTGTTATCAACATGGGTGTCGGCGAAGCGGTTCAAAACTCCAAGGCGATTGATTCCGCGGTCGGAGACTTAATGAAGATTACTGGACAAAAACCTATCGTCACGAAGGCCAAGAAATCCATTGCTGCCTTCAAACTACGTGAAGGGATGGCGATCGGTTGCAAAGTCACCCTGCGTGGTCAACGAATGTATGAATTTATGGATCGCCTATTGAACGTCGCTTTACCACGTGTTCGTGACTTTCGCGGAGTTTCAGCTAAAGCGTTTGACGGACGTGGAAACTATACATTAGGAATCAAGGAGCAGTTGATCTTCCCAGAAATGGAGTATGATAAGATCGACAAACTGCGTGGGATGGATGTAGTCTTCGTAACAACGGCTAAATCGGACGAAGAAGCGCGCGAGTTGCTTCGTGGGTTCGGAATGCCGTACCGTGATTAGAGAAAAGGAGGTTCAAGAGCGTGGCTAAGACATCAATGGTTGTCCGCCAAAACCGTGGACAAAAATTCGCAGTGCGTTCGCATAACCGTTGCAAGCTTTGTGGACGACCTCATGCTTACATGCGAAAATTCGGAATTTGCCGGATTTGCTTCCGGGACCTGGCTCATGCAGGAGAACTTCCTGGAGTCACTAAGGCCAGTTGGTAGAACATTGTAAGGAAGGGGGACGACTGAAGTGTCAATGTCAGATCCGATTGCAGACTTTTTAACACGTATCCGCAATGCGGGAATGGTTTACCATGATAAAGTTGAGGTGCCAGCATCTCGTATTAAGAAAGAGCTGGCGGAACTGCTTAAAGCAGAAGGGTACATCAAGGATGTAGAATACATTGCGGACGACAAACAAGGCGTGATTCGTATGTATTTGAAATACGGTCCCAACCGTGAGCGTGTTATTACCGGACTAAAGCGGATAAGCCGTCCGGGACTGCGCGTTTATGCGAAGAAGGATGAAATGCCTAAAGTTCTTGGGGGACTCGGCATTGCAGTTATTTCGACATCCAAGGGAGTTATGACAGATAAGAAAGCCCGGAAAGAGGGCCTTGGTGGAGAAGTAATCTCCTACATTTGGTAGATTTCACAACGGAGGTGCAGTGAATGTCCAGAATTGGCAAGCGCCCCATTGGGATCCCCAGTGGTGTGGACTTCAAAATAGAAGAAAATGTGGTCACAGTTAAGGGCCCTAAAGGAACCTTAACCAGAACAATGCATACATTGATGAACATTGTCGTAGAGGGCCAACAAATTACGGTTAATCGACCAGACGATGAGCCATTGAGCAGATCCTTGCATGGCTTGACTCGAACACTGATTGCGAACATGGTTGAAGGTGTTACAAACGGTTTCACAAAAGGCCTTGATATGGTTGGAGTTGGGTATCGTGCCGCTAAACAAGGAAACAAACTGGTTCTAACGGTCGGTAAGTCTCACCCTGTTGAACTCATCCCCTTCGAAGGTATTGACTTTGAAGTTCCCGCCCCGAATAAAATCCTTATTAAAGGGATGGATAAAGAACTTGTCGGTGCTTTTGCTGCAGTTGTTCGTTCAGAGCGTGAGCCTGAACCTTACAAAGGCAAAGGGATTCGCTACGAAGGCGAAGTCGTCCGCCGTAAGGTTGGTAAGACCGGTGGTAAAAAGGGCGCTAAGAAGTAATTAAATTAGGCAAGGGCCAAATCTCTTGCCAATCGTGAAAGGAGTGAGTTCCCCTTTGATTAAGCGCATTGACCGAAAGGCTATTCGCATTAAAAAGCATAAGAGTATCCGTAAGAATGTTGTCGGCGCTGCGGAGCGCCCGCGTTTGGCGGTTTTTCGGAGTCTGAATCATATTTACGCTCAAGTAATCAATGATGAGCTCGGTGTAACAATTGTTGCTGCTTCTTCCCTCGATCCGGAGTTCAAAGCCGCTGATCTATCTGGTGGGAATACCGCCGGAGCTCAAAAGGTCGGCGAATTGGTTGCGAAGAAAGCCCTTGAAAAAGGAATTACGCAAGTGGTATTCGATCGTGGCGGAAATGTTTATCACGGCCGAATCTCGGCATTGGCGGGAGCAGCACGGGAAGCTGGACTCAGCTTCTAAGCTTGGGTAAAGGAGGGAATAATCAAATTGGCGAAATTCGAAGCTAACAAGTCGGACATGAATGAAAAAGTCGTTCATATAGCCCGGGTTGCCAAAGTTGTTAAGGGCGGACGTCGTTTCAGCTTTAGTGCACTCGTAGTGGTTGGAGATGGACACGGTCGTGTCGGTGCAGGTCTGGGCAAGGCTGGCGAAGTACCGGAGGCTATTCGCAAAGGAATTGAAGATGCTAAAAAGAACCTCTTCAATGTGCCAATGCATGGAACTACAATTACTCATCCCATTATTGGGGTATTTGGTGCTGGGCAAGTACTTTTAAAGCCGGCTTCTAAAGGAACTGGAGTTATCGCAGGTGGTGCCGTTCGTGCGGTACTCGAAGTTGCCGGAGTCCATGATATTTTGACGAAGTCCTTAGGCTCAGCAAACGCGCACAATATGGTCAATGCGACGATGGCGGCGTTAAAATCTCTCAAACGTCCGGAAGAGATTGCCAAACTCCGAGGGAAGACCGTAGGAGAAATTCTAGGTTAAGGAGGGTTGGTCATGAAAGTAAAAGTGACGCTGACGAAAAGTCCAATCGGTTATTCCAAAAAGCAACACAAAGTGTTACAAGCACTTGGCTTAGGAAAAGTCGGATCAAGTGCAGTTCATGAGGATTCCCCTGGGATTCTAGGGATGGTTCATAAATGCATGCACTTGGTTACAGTAGAAACACAAGCTCAATAGAAGGAGGTGTGGGCAAGCATGAAACTGCATGAACTAAAGCCTGCTGAAGGATCAACACATGCACCTAAGCGGTTAGGCCGTGGAGTGGGTTCCGGACATGGTAAGACTTCCGGTAAAGGACACAAAGGTCAAAACTCGCGAGCGGGTGGTGGAGTACGTCCAGGGTTTGAAGGCGGACAGAATCCACTGTTCCGTAGGATGCCTAAACGCGGCTTTAATAATATCTCAAGAAAAGACATTGTTGCCTTGAATGTTCGTGATTTGGAACGTTTTGAGAACGGCACCGTAATTACGATTGAAAGCCTCTTGGAAAGCGGCCTCATTAAGGCTGTTAAAGATGGCGTGAAGATTCTAGCAACGGGAGAATTGACCAAAGCACTGACTGTCAAAATCGACAAAGTCAGCCCAGCCGCGGCAATAAAGATTGTTGCAGCGGGTGGAAAAGTAGAGGTGGAATAGGATGATTGTCGATTCCCTGAAGAATGCGTGGAATGTTGCGGATCTCAGGAAAAAAATCGGTTACACCCTGTTGATGTTTCTGATCTTTCGGATCGGAGCACATATTCCAATCCCCTTTGTTGATCATGCCGTACTGAAGAAAATGTTGGGGTCCGGAGGTATGTTCGATTTTATGGACACGCTTTCCGGAGGTTCCTTTAAGAATCTAACAGTGTTTGCCTTAAGTATAACCCCCTACGTCACAGCTTCTATCATTCTACAGCTTCTGACAATCGTGCTCCCGTCGTTAGAACGGTTGTCCAAGGAGGGTGACTATGGACGGAAAAAGATTACGCAGTATACGAGGTATGGCACCGTGGGCTTGGGCTTTATTCAAGCTTTTGGTCTCACCTATGGCATACGTGCTTCTCTGACTATCCCTAGTCCCGGTTTGAGATGGCCGATTTATCTACTCGTGGCTATTGTCTTGACAGCCGGCACGTCATTTCTGATGTGGTTAGGTGAGGCCATCACGGAAAAAGGAATCGGAAATGGTATATCGTTGATTATCTTTGCTGGAATCGTTTCGCGTATTCCTGGTGCTATAGGCTATCTGTGGAGTTTGTTTTCAGTCCATGAAATCAACATCTTTTCCATTATTGGCTTGTTCATTATAGTGGCATTTATAACCGCAGGCGTCATTTATGTCCAAGAAGGGCAACGACGAGTTTCCGTGCAATATGCCAAGCGGGTAGTAGGGCGACGGGTTTACGGAGGGCAAAGCAGTCATATTCCCCTGAAAGTAAATCAAGCCGGGGTAATACCTGTCATTTTTGCAATTTCCTTACTCGCTTTCCCTCAGACGATTGCTACATGGATCCCGACGTCTACTTTCGCAAGATTTGTAACCACTTGGTTCAGTATGAATGGTAGCCTAACCTCAATCCCCTATTTATTGATCTATGGTCTGCTCATTATATTCTTTACTTACTTCTACACGGCTGTCACTTTTAATCCGATTGATGTAGCAGATAATTTGAAGAAGTACGGTGGATTTATTCCTGGCCTTCGTCCTGGGCGCCCGACGGCTGAATATTTGTCTAAAATATTGAGTCGGATTACGCTAGCCGGTGGTTTATTTCTAGCTTTGATTGCAGTCCTACCGACACTAGTAATTGGACTCACTGGACTCAAAAACATCTATTTTGGTGGAACATCCCTTCTAATTGTGGTTGGGGTTGCGCTCGAGACGATGAAACAAATTGAATCCCAACTTATGTCGAGGCATTATCAAGGTTTTATGAAATAAAGGAGGAAGAGTAATGAGATTAATATTAATGGGTGGCCCTGGAGCAGGTAAAGGTACGCAAGCAAGTCCCTTGGTGGAGAAATTTAAAATCCCACATATTTCTACAGGGGATATGTTCAGAGCCGCGATCAAAGAAGGCACCGCGATGGGGCTAAAGGCTAAATCGTTTATGGATGCCGGTGGACTGGTACCTGATGAAGTAACGATCGGAATTGTAGCGGATCGTTTAGCCATGCCAGATTGTGCTGCTGGATTTCTGCTTGATGGGTTTCCACGTACCTTAGCTCAAGGCAGTGCCTTAGCAGGTATTTTGGATAGTCTTGGTATGAAACTCGATGCAGTAATTAATATTGAAGTCGCGCATGAGGTTTTAATACCTCGCTTAACTGGACGACGGATCTGTCGGACATGTGGAGCCTCTTATCACATGGTCTTTAACAAACCTGAAAAAGAAGGGGTTTGCCAATGCGGAGGAGAGCTTTATCAGCGTTCAGATGACACGGTCGAAACGGCCGAGAATCGTTTGAGCGTCTATAATAAGCAAACAGAACCGTTAATTGCTTTCTACCAAGACAAGGGATTGGTTAAGCTCATTAACGGGGATCAAGCGATTGATAAGGTGTTTCAGGATATCCTTCAGGCCTTGGTCTAATTAGCATGATTGAGCTTAAAAATGCGAACCAATTGAACCGGATGCGCAACGCGGGTCGAATCGTGGGTGAAACTCTTGCCCTAATGCGTGAGCTTGCAAAGCCTGGTGTCACAACGCTTGAATTGGATCGCATGGCTGAGGAATATATCCGTGCGCAGGGCGCCATACCGGCGTTTAAAGGGTACAATGGTTTCCCGGCAACGCTCTGTACCTCTATAAATGAACAAGTAGTTCATGGAATACCCGGTTTAAGGTGTTTGAATACTGGGGATATTATTAGCATAGATTGTGGTGCAGTCATAGACGGGTTTTTTGGTGATGCTGCTGTGACCTTACCCATCGGAGAGGTAGATCAAGATCTCCAGAAACTATTAAGGGTGACTGAAGAGTCTCTGATGTTAGGTATTGCGCAAGCTAAGGTAGGTAATCGTCTTTATGACGTCTCTTATGCTGTCCAATCGCACGTTGAAGCTAATGGTTTTTCTGTGGTGCGTGATTATGTTGGACACGGGATTGGAAGGGCTATGCATGAGGATCCCCAGATCCCGAATTTTGGCAAACCCGGCCGGGGACCACGACTCGAGGTAGGTATGGCCTTGGCTATTGAGCCCATGGTGAACATGGGTACGTATGAAGTGCAGACGTTAAAGGATCACTGGACTGTAGTGACGAAAGATAATCGGGCATCGGCTCATTTCGAACACACGGTTGCGATTACGGAAAATGGCCTGGAAATTCTAACTCGCTGTTAGGTACGTGCCTGAGGATTGTCAGAGGAGGGGGAATTGAGCATGTCAAAAGAGGACGTCATTGAAGTTGAAGGTAAGGTTTTGGAGCCACTGCCTAACGCCATGTTCCAAGTCGAATTAGCAAATGGACACAAGGTATTGGCTCACGTTTCCGGGAAAATCCGCATGAACTTTATCCGGATTCTTCCGGGAGATCGGGTCACAGTGGAACTTTCCCCCTACGATTTGTCAAGAGGACGAATCACATACAGGTTTAAGTAAGGACCAAAGGGAGGGATTACGGTGAAAGTAAAGCCTTCTGTTAAAAAGATCTGTGAAAAATGTAAAATTATTCGTCGCCATGGTATAGTCATGGTCATTTGTGAAAATCCGAAACACAAGCAACGACAAGGCTAAAAGTTTCGGTTGCGCGGCTGATTGGAGCACGGTCTCCAATGCACCGATTTTATATTTATACAGAACTTAAATAGTTGGAGGTGTAAATTTTAGATGGCACGTATCGCTGGAGTTGACTTACCGCGCGAGAAACGTTTAGAGGTTGCCCTAACCTATATTTTTGGAATTGGGCTACCGACTTCACATAAGATTCTCGCTAAATCGGGCGTAAGCCCGGATGTCCGAGTGCGTGACTTGTCAGAAGATGAAGTCAGCAAGCTTCGAGAAGTTATTGATAAAGAGTTTAAGATTGAAGGCGACCTGCGTCGCGAAGTTTCCCTCAATATCAAGCGTCTTATGGAAATTGGTTCCTATCGTGGCCTGCGCCATCGTCGTGGACTTCCCGTTCGGGGTCAGCGCACGAAAACCAATGCCCGTACTCGTAAGGGTCCGGCTAAGACTGTTGGAGCAAAACGTAAAAAGTAAAAAGGGGGGATAACCGAGATGGCACGTAAAGTTGTCCGGACAAAACGCCGGGAACGTAAGAATATTGAAAGTGGAATTGCCCACATCAAATCCACGTTTAACAATACCATGGTAACCATCACGGATACCCATGGTAACGCACTTTCCTGGTCCAGTGCAGGTTCTCTTGGTTTTAAGGGTTCTCGCAAAAGTACTCCTTTTGCAGCACAAATGGCAGCGGAAACGTGTGCTAAAGTGGCGATGGAGCATGGCTTAAAAGATGTTGAATGTTTCGTAAAAGGACCTGGAGCTGGACGTGAAGCTGCAATTCGTGCCCTACAAGCTGCAGGCTTGGAAGTTAATCTAATTAAAGACGTGACACCGATTCCACACAATGGCTGTCGGCCACCGAAACGCAGAAGGGTATAGGAGGTGTGTAATCATGGCTAGATATACTGGTCCCGTCTGTCGCTTATGTCGTCGTGAGGGAATGAAGTTGTTCCTCAAAGGGGAGCGTTGCTATACCGGAAAATGCGCGATTGATCGTCGTGCCTATGCTCCTGGACAACATGGGCAAGCTCGTGCGAAGAAGCCAACTGAATATGGTCTTCAGTTACGAGAAAAACAAAAAGCTCGCCGGATGTATGGTGTGATGGAAAAACAGTTTCGTCATTATTTTGACGAAGCGGCTCGTCGTAAAGGGGTAACTGGTGAAAACCTGCTCACCCTCTTAGAACGTCGCTTAGACAATGTCGTTTTCCACTTAGGTTTCGCCTCATCCCGTGCGGAAGCTCGTCAACTTGTGAATCACGGTCACTTTACCATCAATGGTAAAAAGGTTGATATTGCTTCCTATTCAGTCCGGGCTGGAGAAGTTATCGCTGTTAAAGAAGGCAGCAAGAGCTCTCCACGCATGAAACAACTTCTTGAAAATCTGGGTTCTCGTACAGTTCCCGGATGGATAAGCTTGGATGCCAATACTGCTGCTGGAACTATTGTCGCACTACCAACTCGCGAAGATATTCAACTGCCTATCCAAGAACACCTCATCGTGGAGAAATACTCCCGTTAATGTTGACGTTCTGCCCAAGTGGGTTGGCTGGTTTGTGTATCAAGTTCTCGAGAAAGAAGGTGCCTACCGATGTTAGAAATCGAGAAGCCAAGAATCGAGTGTATCGAGCGTTCTGAAGACGACTCCTATGCAAAATTCGTCGTTGAGCCTCTTGAAAGGGGATATGGGATTACCTTAGGGAATTCTTTAAGGCGTATCCTATTATCCGCGCTTCCAGGATCAGCGGTGACATCGGTCAAAATCGAAGGGGTACTCCACGAATTTTCCACGATACCAGGTGTTTTGGAAGATGTTACGGACATTATCATCAATTTGAAGTCTCTTGCTCTGAAAGGCTATACGGATGAGCCTCGGATTATTCGTATAGAGTCTCAGGGGGCAGGGGTTGTCAAGGCTGCAGATATCATCAGTGACCCAGACATTGAAATCCTGAACAATGATTTGAAGATCGCTACCTTAGATAACGATGGCCGGCTATTTATGGAAATGACGGTGGAACGCGGCCGTGGCTACGTTTCCGCCGACAAAAACAAGAAGCCAGATAATGTCATTGGGGTTATCCCAATCGACTCCATCTTTGCCCCGATTTACAAGGTCAACTATACGGTAGAGGATACCCGGGTTGGTCAAATCACGGACTATGACAAGTTAACCCTTGAAGCATGGTCTAATGGCAGTATATCACCGGAAGAGGCTACAAGTCATGCGGCCAAAATCCTGAGTGATCATCTGCGCCTTTTCATGGGCCTCACGGATAAACTCAATAATGTTGAGGTTATGGTGGAAAAAGAAGAGGAAGCCAAAGATAAAATCCTCGATATGACGATTGAGGAACTTGATCTGTCCGTCCGTTCTTATAACTGCCTGAAACGGGCAGGGATCAACTCCGTTGAGGAGTTGACTCAAAAAACGGAAGAAGACATGATTAAAGTACGTAACCTTGGTCGCAAGTCTTTGGAAGAAGTGGAATTTAAACTTAAAGACTTAGGTTTATTGTTCCGCCCGGCTGAGGACTAATTCGGTGCAAAAGGAGGGGAATGTAATTGGCTTACCGCAAGTTAGGAAAAAACACGGGTCATCGCGGGGCAATGTTGCGTAACATTGTCACTTCCCTGTTAAGACATGAGCGTATTCAAACGACTGAAGCACGTGCTAAGGAGCTGAATGCTATTGCTGAGAAGATGATTTCACTCGGCAAGCAAGGGGATTTAGCTGCACGTCGTTTAACGATGGCTTATCTCATGGACGAAGATGTTGTTACAAAATTGTTTACTACCATTGCGCCGAAATATGCTGACCGTCAGGGAGGCTATACTCGTATTATGAAACTCGGCTTACGTCGAGGAGATGCTGCCACAATGGTAATCATCGAACTCGTATAATGCGAGTCGTTAAAGGCCGGGTTGCTTACATAGCTAAGCATGCCCGGCCTTTGCTGATATTGGGGGAGTGATCTCGACCGATGAAAGTGCTCCAAGTGCAGAACATTCGTTATAGTAACATATTGAACGGAGTAGATTTTGACTGGCACCAGGGCGAGATCATCGCGCTGATGGGAGCCAACGGTTCAGGAAAATCTACTCTGGCTCGTATTTTGTCGGGGTTGATCGAACCCCAGGGCGGGGAGATCAGTCTTACGCTTGACGGCATCGTTTGTAATTGGAACAAGGTGAATAGATGGCAGGAGATTGGATTTGTCGGTCAACATCCTCGACGGCAAACGATTGGCGCTACAGTTGCAGAAGAATTAGGCTTTGGGCTTTTGAATCTGGGCATGGATAGCCGCTTGGTGCGAAACAAAGTGCGGGAATTGGCCGCTAGCGTTGGCCTAGAAGGTAAAGAAGATCAATCCCCTGCAACACTTTCGGGCGGAGAAAGACAAAGACTTGTGACTGTAGCTATTTTGGCTCTCCAACCTTCTTTTCTTATTTTAGATGAAGCATTAACTATGCTCGATATGCGCGCTCAAACGACTGTCCTAGATCTGTTATTTAAAGCGCGGGCTGAAACAGGACAACTTTGGATTACGCATGACTTGGAGTTGGCGAGACTGGCAGATCGTCTTTTAGTAATAGAAAACGGGAAACTTGTTGACATGGGTAGATTTAACGATTATTCTGCTCATAACGAGAGGGGTTCTATAGATAGTCATGCGGAAGTACACGTTAATTCAACGTCGCTCGTAACGAAGCATTCACGGACTGAGATCGTGGGTGTACAAGGTCAAAATGTGCTGCTAGATCAACCAGTTCTAGAGTGGAAACAGACTAACTATGAATCTCGCCTGCGCCTGAATATGCTCGTAAAAGCGGGGGAGTTTATAGCTATAGTCGGCCCCTCTGGTTCAGGAAAGACAACACTTTTGGAAAGTGCCATTGGTCTCATTTTAGCGACTGAAGGGCAACTTATAGCGTGCGGAGAAGCTATCACCAAGACCAGCTTGAATACGCTGCGCAGAAAAACCCGTTTGCTGCTTCAAGAGGCGGGAGAATACCTGATTGGCCGTAGTGTCTATCACGAGATCTATTATGGAGATTCAAGGCGTGATTTAAAGATAAAAACTCCAGAGAAGTTATCGTTTCTAAAAGATTTTGGTCTCTCGGTAAGCATGGCAGATGTTGCGCCAGAGCGCCTGAGTGGTGGGGAACGTCAAAAGGTTGCCCTGGCCGCAGCCTTGCGAACTCTGCCTGAGGTTCTCCTCTTGGACGAACCCTTATTGGGACTCGATGCCACAAGCCGGGCGGGGATACAGAAAATGATTTCAGAGTGGGGCGAACGAACAATATTGTATGTAACACACGATCTGAGAGAGGTCTTACAATATGCTGATAGGATTTGGTTGGTGGAAAATGGGAACGTGGTCTTGGATTGCGCAATACAGCGTTGGCAAGAGCATCAGGAACAATTTCAAGCAGCCGGTGTCCGCTGCTAAGGCAAGGGGGGGCAGAGTATCAAGGTTTTTGAACTCTATTGTCCAAGTAATAGCTTGTTGCACCGCCTTGATCCAAGGGTAAAGGTTGGCGGGTTAGCCGTGCTGTCCCTTTTAATAACGATGACTCAGTGGCAAGGGCTTGTCTTAACCTCCTTTGCACTCCTAGGGTTGGTGTTATTGAGCCGTACCTCCCTAAATATCTACCGTTCGCTTATTGTTGTCCTTTTATGGATGGGGTTATTTTACGGACCGGCAACAGGGTGGGTTTGGCCGGAAAACAGCCCCATCTGGTTTGGCCATTGGTCGGTAGCTGGTTTAGTACAAGCTGGTGATATGCTTTGGCGAATTGCACTGGTCTTTGGGTTGACCCGCCTTTATACGGCAGTGACAATGCCCCTTGAGCAAGGGTTGGGTATAGCGTACTTTTTTAATCCGCTCATCCGTATTACGCCTAAAGCTGCTGATTTTGCACTCTTACTAACCTTAACGCTAAGATTCATTCCACTTATTGTGGAAGAGACAACCTTGATTTGGAAAGTCAGGGTGTTAAAATGCGAGTTGCCTCAATCATGGTTTAAACGATCCAGGGAGTTAATGCACCTTATTGTGCCGCTCATTTTACTTACTTTGAGACGGGCAGAAGAGCTTGCCGAAAATCTGATGTTGAGAGGATATGGTTCGGGCAACTACCGAACTCTTATATTACATGAGCAAACTCCGTGGGATCGCTTAGGAGTTCTAATCGTCGGAATTTGGGCAATATTACTCTTGATATGGAGATAGACATTAACTCCATACGTAGCGGAGGTTGGCAGTATTAATGCGTAACATTAGACTCAGATTAGCATATGACGGAACAAACTATCATGGATTTCAGCGTCAGCATGAAACTCATGGCCCTACGATTCAGGGAACCTTGGAAGCGGTATGGGCGAAATTAGTCGAGGAAGAGGTAACGCTAGCTACGGCAGGCCGGACGGATACCGGCGTCCATGCCTCCGGGCAAGTCGTGAATTTTATGACCTCGGCAAGAATTCCGGTCGAAAAAATTCCTAAAGCTTTTAACAGTTTGTTACCCAGAGATATTCGTATACTTCAGGCAGAATGCGTACCGAACGACTTTAATGCCCGGTGGTCAGCAAAGTGGAAACGCTACGATTATCAGATGGACAACAATCTCATTCCCAGTGTATTTACCCGTTTGTATGCCTCACATGTGCCGATTCCGCTCAATGTTGACCAAATGCAGATGGCCGCAAACCTTTTGGAAGGCCGCCATAATTTTAAAACCTTCGCAGCAGCAGGTGGGGCTAGTAAAACATTTGAACGGACACTTTATCGCTGTCTTGTCAAAAAGGAGCAGGGGTTGGTAATAGTAACCTGTGTGGGGGATGGATTTCTATATCACATGGTTCGTATTATTGTTGGCACCCTAATGGATGTAGGAAAAGGGCGGATTCTCCCTCAAGAGATTCCGGGAATTGTCGCTAGTCAAGAACGGAAACAGGCCAGAATGATTGCCCCAGCCCATGGCTTGTCGCTGGCACATGTGAATTATACGAATGAAAGCCCTTTTGAAGTTTTTAAGGATCTTTTGCCAAAAAATACTTGACAATAGCTTGAAAATTAAATAAAATAGCAATATGAGTTTTTATGCCTTGGCAATGATTGAGCCTCATACCCAAGGCATACCACAAGCATGATTGAGCCCCATGCGAGTGAGATAGAAACAGAAAACTGCTAAATTGGAGGGAAAGTCATGACCACGTTTTTTGCGAAACCACAAGACCAAGAGCGCAAATGGTTACTCATCGACGCTGCGGGAATCCCCTTGGGTCGTATCGCTACTGAAGCGGCACGTCTCCTAAGAGGTAAACATAAACCGACATTTACCCCTAACGTTGACACAGGGGATCATGTCATAATTATCAATGCTGAAAAATTAGTGTTAACAGGTAACAAACTAAACGACAAAATGTATCGTCGTCACTCGGGTTTTCCGGGTGGGTTAAAAGAAGTTCCTTACAAAAAGTTAATGCAAATTATGCCTGAGCGAGCTATGGAACATGCTGTGAAGGGAATGCTTCCTCATAACAAGTTGGGCGCCCAAATGTACACGAAATTAAAAGTGTATAAGGGAGAATCACACCCCCATCAAGCTCAACAACCTGAAATCTGGACAATTCAATAGATTTAGGAAGGAGGAAGTAAAACATGGCAACTCAATTACAATATGCTGCGACAGGACGACGCAAAAATGCAGTCGCTCGTGTGCGCTTAATTCCTGGTGAAGGAAAGTTCATGATTAACAAACGTGAAGTAGCGGAATATTTCGGCAAGAAAACTCTGGAGATGATTGTTCAACAACCGTTCAACATCACAGATACGCTGGCTAAATATGATGTTATAGCTCTCGCCCACGGGGGCGGCACCACAGGTCAAGCCGGTGCAATACGCTTAGGCATTGCCCGTGCTTTGCTAAAGGCAGACGCCAGTCTCCGTCCTAGTCTTAAGAGAGCTGGTTTCCTTACGCGTGACCCACGTATGAAGGAACGTCGTAAATATGGCTTGAAGAAAGCTCGTAAAGCTCCACAATTCTCAAAACGTTAATCGCCTGGAAACGCAAAATCCTCAAACCCTTGTGGTTTGGGGATTTTATTTATATATCAGAAAGTATAAGTTTTGGGGTGCCAGAGGGTACCCCTTTACTTGATTTTAAGAATTCGTGAAATAAGGCAAGTTTTATTTCATATTATTGATTGAATCATTGAATTTCTGGATCAATTTTCCGAATGCTTCACTTTCTTCATCGCTCCAATTTTTAAGAATGTCCGCGAATTTGGACAAGCGTGCTTGCTTGTGTTCATTATATTCTTTTGTTCCCAAATCCGTTATTTGCAAGGAGTATGCTCTCCCATCGAAGGGATCGGGAATTCTGTAAACATATCCTTTTTGCTCCAGAGCCGCCGCTTGTCTGCTGATAGTGGAAATATCCAAATGAGACTCTTCTGCCAGTGCTTTTACCCCAGCAGCTCCATGAGAGGTTATTTGACCTAATAAGAGATAGGCCGATCGATCAAGAATGCCTAATTTATCAAAGGTTGTATTTAATGAGATACGGCGAAGGAGGATCGCCAATTCAAGCTCAATGGTTTCCAATGAATGATCATCCATGTCTTCCTACCTCGCTTTATAGCTTTAGTAATCTTTCCTATTGCCTATTTTAGCAGAAGCACAATCGTTTAGGAAATAAAGACCATGTTAATGAAAAACTTGTTAATTGACAGAATTGGAATGTACTTGTAGAATACAACTAGATACAATTGTAAATCAGTTTAAGAAATTTGCAAAAAAGATATGTGGAGGATGATATTATGCAAGCTTTTGAAATAATGATTAGTCATGTCTATAAAGTTAAAGAAAGCGACACTGTACGTTCTGTCATTGAAAATTTATTGGCGCATCGGATCAGCGGCCTACCTGTGGTAAACGACTTAAACGAAATCGTCGCTTATGTGAGCGATGGGGACATCATGAGATATATTGGTAAACATAAAGATATTTTTGTTGATGTTATGATTTTTTCGACCGTAATTAGAGGGGATGATGCGGAATTTGGGGAAAGGGCGAAAAGACTGCTGAATTTAAATATTATGGACATCGCCCAACGAAAGGTTATTAAAGTTTCCTGGGATGAGGAAATTGAAAACATTGCAACTATCTTAGGAAAAAAGAAAATTAAAAAAGTGCCGGTAGAACGTGACGGGGTTTTGGTTGGAATTATTAGCCGTGGTGATGTTATCCGGCATTCCTTCAAAGCTATACTGTAACTGCTTTTGTCAGTGTATTAGGATAATAGTTTGCCTTCGCACAAACCCATGGAAAAACCCGGATCATTCGGATATTTGTTATGTGCTAGGCAAAACATGGCGAACTCAAAAAGCACCAGTGTGGAACACTCTTCCGGCACTGATGTTTTTTAGATTCCTTATTACTGTGTAGGTTTAGACTGAAGGCAGAGTAACGATATTGATAAAATAAGAGAGGAGAAGCAGGCGTGAAATTCAAAGAACATTTTGGAATCAGCGGTTTGGCCATGATCGCAGTTGTCTTGGGAGTTTTTATGGCGGTCTTGGATTCCAGCGTTGTGAATGTAGCCATTCCTAAGATGATGGCCGTGTATGCTACAGATCAAACAACCATAGAATGGGTTATTACAGCCTATACCCTAACGGTCGGTATGTTCACACCCATCAGCGGCTATTTAAGCGATCGATTTGGTGCTAAGCGCATGTACATTTTTGCCTTAGTAGTTTTTGTTGTCGGCTCAGGTTTGTGCGGTGCTGCAATGAGCGCTTCTTCGCTCATTGCCTTTAGAGTCATTCAGGCTTTGGGTGGAGCCTTATTGATGCCCATCAGTATGACTATTCTTTTTAGTTTGTCGAGGCCGGAAAGACGTGGGCTGATCATGGGGATTTGGGGTATTGCGATTATGTTCGCTCCTGCCTTCGGACCAACCTTGAGCGGCTATATTGTGCAAAACCTTAATTTTCGTTTGATCTTTTATCTCAATGTTCCGGTCGGAATTATTAATATTTTTATGGCACGAGCTTATATTCCGGAACTAAAACCTAAGGATGCGGGCAAGTTTGACTTACCTGGTTTTCTAACCTGTGTTATCGGTTTCTTCTGCCTCCTTTATGCGCTTTCTGACGCGCCAACCAGTGGGTGGACATCGATTGAGATTATTTCCCTGTTCATCGCTGCAGCCATTTCTCTTGCCCTTTTTGTGGTGCTCGAGTTAACCTCGGATAGCCCGATGCTTGAGTTACGTCTCTTTAAAATCCGCTCTTTTCTGGCCTCAAATATCGCGACAAGTATGCTGTACATAGCTATGATGGGCGCAATGTTTCTCCTGCCTGTCTTTTTACAAAATGCTCTTGGGTTTAGTCCTATGCAGACGGGACTTTTAACGATGCCGGGAGCACTGATAACTGCCATTGAGATGCCGATCGGTGGTGCACTATTTGACAAATTTGGAGCAAGACCCTTGGCCATGGTGGGTCTTACAGTCATGCTGATACCCTCACTTCTACTCATTAACCTCAACTTTAACTGGACGTACTCGGCGATTCTAGCGGTTTATATGTTGCGGTCAGGGGGCGTTGGCCTAGTAATGATGCCACTAAGAACGTCCGGGATGAATTCTGTGCCAGTATCTCTCGTCAATCGAGCCTCTGCCTTGCAGAACACCCTGAGCAATGTGGCTAGTTCGGTTGGAATTGCTATTTTAGGAACTGTCATGACCACCCATGCCGACTTTAGCTTTGCTTCTTATATGCAGAATGTTAGCGTGCAATCGCTGCAAAAAGTCTCAGCTTATGGTTTGCACCCTTCTGTGTACGGCATCACAAATTCAGGTGATATGTTGCACCTGATGTCCGTTCTTCAGCAGCTGGCCTTTGAAAATGGGATACGAATGGCCTTTATTATAGCGGCAGTCTTTGTCGTTATTGCTTTTATAGCATCCATGTTTGTCGGAAAAAAACAAAAGCCGTCTGGTTCCATAGAAAAGCATAGTGCCGTCGAGTTATAGCTAGAGGACTCATATTTGACTGAGGATATTTTTCATGGGTATTTTCTGCCAAGCCAAATGCATATTCCGAATCTCTCCCCCATAAGGTAAGACGGAATAGACTGGGGGAGGCGGATGAAAATGAGACCAATCTGGGTTGTAAGTATGAAACGCCGTAAAGTAGTTAGTCTGGGAATCGCGCTTGCTCTTATGATGACCTTAGCACTAGGATGGGGGTTTCTTGGCAAGGATAAAAAAATCTGGAGTTGGACTTTAGGAAATAGAGTTGTCGTGATTGATGNNGCGTCGATCCAGGCGCTGTCGGCAAAGGCAAGGTATTAGAAAAAGACGTGACCTTAGCCGTTGCCAAACGTTTGCAAACCCTAGTTCAGCAAAGTGGGGCTAAAACAATTATGGTCCGAGAGGACGACAGCGACTTAGGAACGGCACAAGGACTTTTAAAGCGGAAACGTGAGGATTTGGCACAACGTATTCAGCTTGCTATGGACGCTCAAGCTGATGTTTATATAAGCATTCATGCAAATAGTTTTCCGAACGAAAAATTGACTGGGGCACAGACGTTTTATCTTTCGGATTCGCCGGAAGGAAAGTTATTAGCTCAATCGATTCAGCAGGAGCTAAATAATATTACTATTGGCAAAAGAGTGGTGAAAGGGAATCAAGATATTTATGTTTTGAAAAAGGCACATCAAGCCGCAGTAACCGTTGAACTGGGCTTCCTTTCAAATCTCGAAGAAGAAAAGTTATTGACAACACCGGAATATCAAGAAAAGCTGGCCGTTGCCATTTATAAAGGCTTAAGTGTCTTTTTTAGTAAACAGAAAGAACTGACCAAAAACTAGTTTGAAAGTGCACTTAAATTTTGCTGGTTGTAAGTTATTGTAATATTTAGCAGTTTGAAACCTGTCCCCAGTGGAAACCACTATCTAAAAAGTTGTTATTGTAATAAACTGAAATTACTCGTTTTGTTATAGACGAAATGGTCAACGAAGAAACTGATCTTGAAAATTGAGAGAGAGAGATGGGATACCCCATGGATGCGATTAAGGCGTTTTTCAAAGATCAGGCACAGTATCTGCGCAAAGAAGTATGGGAAATTGCCCACCAGATTGGAGAGCATCCAGAGCTCGGATATAAGGAATTCTTTGCGTCTGAGGTGTTAAGCCGTTTTCTTCAGCAGCATGGGTTTGAAGTAAAACGTGGGATTGCCGGCGTGGAGACAGCCTTTTTAGCCCGCTTCTCAGGTACACGGCCAGGCCCTCGGATCGCTTATTTGGCGGAATATGATGCTTTGCCAGGTGTTGGACATGGCTGTGGACATAACTTGATAGGAGCAGCCAGTGCAGGTGCGGCGGTTATCTTGAGTAAGAGTTTAGAGTTGGCGGGTGAGATTTTAGTCATTGGCAGTCCAGCCGAAGAAACTAGTGGAGCGAAAGTGACTTTGGTCGAGCAAGGAGTATTTAAGAATGTCGATGCTGCCATAATGTTTCATCCGGGTAGTCAAAACGTACCAATAATTACCAGTCTTGCTCTGGATGCGTTGGAGTTTACCTTTCACGGACGAGCAGCCCACGCCGTTGCAGCGTCTTATTTTGGGATTAACGCCTTAGATGCTGTAATTAACTTTTTTGTCGGATTGAACGCGCTAAAAAAACAGATTCCTCAGGATATGAAAATCAACGGGATTATTACAGAGGGAGGATCTGTCCCAAATATTATCCCAGAACGAGCCGTGGCACGTTTTTATCTTCGTGCTCGGAAGCGTAAAGACTTGGATGAGTTGAGAGAGAAAGTGATTCGTTGTGCAGAAGGGGCGGCCTCTATGGTTTCGGCAAAGATGACCTGGCAGAAATTCGAGTTTTCGTATGATGAGATGCATACGAACCTGACTCTGGCAGGATGTTTCACGAAAAACCTTCGTGAGCTGGGCGTCCAACATATAGCTCCTGCCCAAACAGCTATGGGATCTGTGGACATGGGAAACGTTAGTCGCGCTGTGCCAGCGATTCATCCCTATTTAACGTTAGGAAACGGCACGGAAATCCCTCATACTCGGGATTTTGCTCAGGCGGCTCTCTCGCCAGATGGAGAAAATCTTGTGATGTTAGCAATGCAGGTGCTCGCCTTTACCGGTTCGGATGTATTAAATGATAAAAAACTTTTGCAACAAATCAAGCGGGAGTTTCGTCTGGATAAGTGAATAACGAAGATTAGAGGGGAGAGCCCCTCTTTTTTTAACCTTGATTCCCGTGAAAAATTATACCTACATTAATAAACCCTGATTTTACAGGCATTTTGGTGTTTTTGCAGGTATAAAATTATACCTACAAATCGAATTGCGAATCATTATTTTTGTGACTATTCAGGTACTCAGTTAATCAACCACTGATTACACAGATTAACACAGAATAAATACATTTTGGCTCTAAACTACAAATCGCTTGTAACTCAATTGATGATCGCCAAAGTTGATTAAAAGGCCTCGTTTTAGCCCTGTGGCTTTCAGATAATTAATAATTTGTGCCTCTTCATTGACTCCCATCTTCTAATCGTTCTTAATGTAATCAGTGTAATCAGTGTAATCAGTGTAATCAGAATTCCCCAAGGCGTATTTACAGTGTTTTTCCTTCTAGGTATAAAAAAATGCAGGATTTTAGGTTTTAATATTAGAAAGTATAAATTTTCAGGGTGGGCCCCTATGCTTGCGAAATTGCACTTATAGAAGCATGAAAGACAAATATTTCCGTTATATAATTCGTAGGGGCACGAAGCATCGTGCCTTATTCCGTCGTGCCCCTACGTATATGATATCCGAGTAATAAAAGGACCGATGCGCCGCCGAGGTTTTTCTTAAGGAAAGGTTGAATTTTTATGCGTCGAAATGTATAATTATAAAAGGAATTAATCCGAACAAGGGAGGGACATGATATGAAAGTCGGTGTTCTTGGGGCCACAGGCTATGCAGGGCAGGAATTGGTGCGGCTATTGCAAAGCCATGAAGAAGTGAAGGATTTGTATCTCTCTTCGTCCAGTGTAGCCGGAGAGGATTATGATTCAGTTTATCCACATTGGTTGGGACAAAATGTGGGAATCTTGCAGGATGAAAATGTACCGGATCTGGATGTGCTTTTCTGTGCACTGCCGCATGGGTTGACGGCGGCCAGAACGAGTACTTTCTTATCTCGAAATATTAAAGTCATTGATCTAGGGGCAGACTTTCGACTGAATTCAGTCCAAATTTACGAGGAGTGGTATAAGATCAAGCATCCCGCGTCAGAGCTTCTCAAAGAGGCGGTATACGGTTTGCCGGAACTTTATCGTGAGCAAATTAAGGGCAGATCTCTAGTTGCCAATCCAGGTTGTTATCCAACAGCAACTTTATTGGCCCTAGTTCCCTTACTCCGCAATAACTTGCTAAAGACGGGTTCTTTGATTATTGATGCTAAATCTGGTGTATCTGGAGCCGGACGAGGGGTCTCTTTAGGCATCCATTACTCTGAGGTCAATGAAAACTTTAAGGCTTATGGGGTGGCAAGTCATCGTCATACCCCGGAAATAGAACAAGAACTGTCCCGGGCTGCAGGACAGCCGCTCACCGTAACCTTTACACCCCATTTGGTCCCTATGACGCGGGGCATGTTAGTCACGATCTATGCCGCGGTTCAGGACGGGGTCAAAGAGGAGGATCTGCGCAGGTGTTGGCTGGAACAATATCAGGCTGAGGAATTCGTCCATGTTTTGCCGCCAGGATCTTGGCCTCAGACGAAATTTGCCAGTGGAAGCAATAATGCCTTTTTACAATTAACGGTCGATCAAAGAACTGGAAACGCCGTCATGATTGCGACGATCGATAATCTGATCAAAGGTGCAGCAGGCCAAGCAATCCAAAATATGAACCTAGTTATGGGATGGCCTGAAGGCCAAGGGATTTCAGGAACGGCTCTTTGGCCCTGATCGATAAAAAAAGAGATGAATGAAAATGAGCAATTTCAGAGTAGGAGAGTGTAAATTAGTGAGTAATGTTGAAGCTATTTGGCAGTCAGTTGAAGGCGGTGTCGCTGCCCCTATGGGGTTTTATGCGGTTGGCGTCCAGGCAGGAATCAAGTATAAAGATAAATATGATATAGCGCTGGTTTTTTCGCAGGTTCAAGCGCAAGCTGCGGGCGTTTACACTCGAAATCTAGTCAAGGCACACCCACTCTATTTAACCCAGCGTCATTTGCAGAATGGTTTAGCCCAAGCTATTGTAATCAATAGTGGGAATGCCAATGCTTGTGTCGGAGAATCTGGCGATCAGGCTGCGTTGGCGATGGCTCAAGTTGTCGCCATGTTTCTGGCTGTACCTGCTGAGGATGTGCTTGTGGCCTCCACTGGCGTGATCGGGGTCGAAATGCCGCTCGACAAAGTCTTAGCTGGAATTCGGGTAGCGAGTTCGGAGCTCCTCATGGATGTGGTCAAGGGCATTCGTGGGCAAAAGGAGACTGCCTATGACGGAGCACATCGGGCGGCCCTAGCGATCATGACGACGGATACGATAGTCAAAGAACGTGCTTTTGAACTTCCTTGTTCTCAAGGAGGAGTAATCAAACTTGGAGGGATGGCGAAAGGGTCGGGAATGATTCATCCCAATATGGGAACTTTGTTGGGTTTTCTGACGACCGATGCAAACCTCGCTGCTTCGGAATTGCAGCGTATCTTACGCGAAGCGGTCGACGAAAGTTTCAATATGGTGACAATCGATGGGGACACCAGCACGAACGATATGGTCCTCTTATTAGCGAATGGAGCCTCCGGAACGACGCTGAGCGGGGAAGATTTGCTTAACTTTGAGAAAATGGTGAAGTTGATGTGCGTCCAGTTGGCTCAGGATATTGCCCGAGATGGGGAGGGGGCCAGCAAGTTTATGGCAGTCACAGTCTCCGGAGCTAAAACAAAAGACGATGCTCGAAAAATAGCCAAGAGTATTTGTGGTTCCAGCTTGGTGAAAACCGCCCTCTTTGGAGAAGATGCTAATTGGGGTCGGATTTTTACGGCAGCAGGTTATGCCGGAGCGGAGTTTAACCCGGGTCTGGTGGATATCTTACTAGGGGATTTAATCGTTGCCCAAGCGGGAAAAGGGGTAGCGTTTTCAGAAGAAAGGGCTAAGGAAATTCTGGGGTTGAAAGACGTTCAGATTAGCTTAAACCTTCACCTTGGGGAAGAACAAGCCACGGCCTGGGGGTGTGATCTGACCCACGAATACGTCACTATCAATGGAAGTTATCGGAGCTGATTGGAGGGTGTTGAAGATGACCTCGATGGAACAGGGCTTAAGCAAAGCACGGGTTTTAGTAGAAGCCCTTCCGTATATTCAGAAATTTGCCGGAAAGACCGTCGTGATTAAATATGGCGGGCATGCCATGATTGATCCGGTCTTGAAAGAATCTGTCATCATGGACGTGCTGCTCTTGCATTCGGTGGGGATTCGGCCCGTGGTAGTTCATGGCGGTGGACCAGAGATCAATGCCATGTTGAAGAAAATGGGGATTGAAAGCCAATTTGTTCGGGGCTTAAGAGTCACAGATGCGCAAACCATGGAGATTGCGCAAATGGTATTATTAGGAAAGTTAAACACAGAGATGGTCTCTCTCCTCAATCGCTTTGGCGGGAAGGGCGTTGGCTTATCCGGAAAAGATGCGCAATTGCTCATAGCGGTGAAGAAGCCCATGCAGATGGCGAATAGCCAAGGGGAAATGGAAGATGTTGATTTGGGCTGCGTTGGAGAAATCCAGAGTGTTACGCCAGATATTTTGGACACCTTACTGGGGCAAGGCTATATCCCCGTCATTTCACCCGTCGCCAGTGGAGAAAACGGAGAAACGTATAATGTCAATGCGGACACGGTGGCAGGAAAAATAGCGGAGGCACTACAGGCAGATAAGTTGCTCCTTTTGACGGATGTGCGCGGAATACTGCGCGATATTACTGATCAGGACTCTCTCATTTCTACGATTTCCAGAGGAGAAGTCGATCAGTTGGTAGAGCAAGGAATTTTACATGGTGGAATGCTACCCAAAGTGGAGTGTGCGGTCTCGGCTTTAGAGGGTGGCGTGGGAAGTGTGCATATTATTGATGGACGCCAAAGCCATGCTATTTTGCTGGAGTTATTTACAGATGGTGGCATTGGAACGATGTTCAAAGGCGATAGCTAAGCGCCTATCGCCAGAAGTCAGTGAACAGATGCAGAGGTCAGAATTAGTGGTAAGTGGTACGTGGATAGATAGGAGGAAGAAAATTGAAACAATTAGAAGATTTATCAACCGAGGCTATCATTGAGCTGGGAAAAAATGTCGTCATGAATACCTATGGTCGTCTACCCATGACAATCGTCAAAGGGGACGGAGCCTGGGTTTGGGATGCGGAAGAGAAGCGTTATTTAGATTTTCTGACAGGGCTAGCGGTCAACTCGCTGGGGCATAGCCACCCTGCCATTGTCCGTGCCATTCAAGAACAGGCCCAAGAAATTTTACACACCTCAAATTTGTATTGGATTCCGAACCAAGTTGCTTTAGCAGAGCGCTTAGTGAAACACTCCTTTGCGGATAAGGTTTTCTTTTGTAACAGCGGAGCGGAGGCGAATGAAGCGGCCTTCAAATTGGCGCGAAAATATGCTAAGAAAAACTTCGGAGCGGAGAAATATGAGGTTGTTGCGCTGGAAAATTCGTTCCACGGACGGACCTTGGCAACCCTCACGCTCACAGGACAGACAAAATATCAAGAAGGGTTTGATCCACTTCCAGTAGGGTGCTCTTATGCAAAACTGAACGATCTGGAGAGCCTAAAGGCTAAAGTTAATAAAAACACGGCAGCAGTTTTCATTGAGCCCATTCAGGGGGAAGGGGGAGTACTCCCCGCTTCTAAAGAGTTTTTACAAGGAGCGCGAGCACTCTGCGATCAATTCGGAGCGTTGTTGATTTTTGATGAAGTGCAGTGCGGCGTTGGTCGGACCGGAAAACTCTTTGCCTATGAATGGAGTGGTGTCGCACCTGACATCATGACCTTAGCAAAAGCCTTGGGTGGTGGGGTGCCAATTGGAGCCATGCTAGCCACAGATAAAGTAGCAGAGGCCTTTCAGCCCGGTGATCATGCTTCAACTTTCGGTGGCAACCCCTTGGCTACTGCGGTGGGTTGTGCTGTCTTAGATGTGCTGCTTGAAGGAGGTTTTCTGGAAGGGGTCCAGGAACGCTCAGCATATTTCAAAAAGGGACTTGAACAACTGGCGAATAAGTATCAGACCGGGGATCCCGTTCGGGGACAAGGGTTTATCATAGGGTGGCCCGTTGCCAAGTTAGGTTCGGAGCTTGTAGAAGCTTGTCGGCAAAATGGACTTCTGATCAACTGCGTTGGCGGCAAGATCTTGCGTTTTCTTCCGCCCCTTATTGTCGAGAAACCAGAAATAGATAAGGCTTTAGAGATTTTGGATAAAGTTTTTCAGGAACTTTGGAAGTGATTATGATGAATAAGGATTTTTCCCGGGGAGGGATAAGATGAAAGCAGCACTCGTACTTGAGACCGGCAAAGTTTTAATGGGAGAGTCCTTTGGGGCAACAGGTGAGGCTTTTGGAGAAGTGGTTTTCAACACTGGTATGACAGGCTATCAAGAGGTACTGACTGATCCCTCTTATGCCGGACAAATGGTGTGTATGACCTATCCCCTCATAGGAAATTACGGGATAAACAGGTTGGATGACCAATCAGAGAAGGTCCAGGTGCAGGGATTTATCGTGAAAGAGTCAGCCCGTAACCCGAGTCATTGGCAGCTGGAGAAAAACCTTTCCAGGACGTTGGCGCAGTCTGGAGTGGTAGGAATTAAAGGGATTGATACTCGGGCGCTGACGCGGATGATTAGGGAACATGGGGTTTTACGTGGGGTGATTACAACCGAGCTTGAGCACCTCGATGCGTTGATTCCAAGGTTGCAAGCTTGGCTGGTTCCGGCCGATGTTGTGGCTAAGGTCAGTACCCCAGAAATCTACTCCTTACCCCCTGCCCAAATCGAGAAGGATTTATTTCATGTCGTGGTCGTTGATTTTGGGATTAAGAGTAATATTCTGAAGGCAATGCAAGAGAGTGGGTTTCGTTTGACGGTAGTTCCTCATTCCACCTCTGCGGAGCAGATTCTAGAGCTGCATCCAGATGGCGTCTTTCTTTCTAATGGTCCAGGAGACCCCAAGGAGGTAGGCGTGGGAATCGAAACGATTCGAGGACTTCTAGGCAAGCGGCCTATCTTTGGTATTTGCCTAGGACATCAACTTTTATCACTCGCCTTGGGTGGGGATACGTATAAGATGAAGTTTGGGCATCGGGGTGGAAATCAGCCTGTACAAGATCTTTTAACGAAGAAAGTGACGATTACTTCTCAAAATCATGGGTACGCTATTGCCGAAGAAAGTCTGGAGCAGACCCCCTTGCAGGTAACTCACCGCAACCTCAACGATCAAAGCGTAGAAGGGGTTAAACATCGGGATTTGCCTGTTTTTTCAGTGCAATACCATCCAGAAGCTGGGCCTGGCCCGAGCGAATCCCTGTATCTGTTTGAGGAGTTTGCGCAATTAATGCAGGAAGGGAGGGCTAATGATGCCTCTTAACCCGGCGTGGAAAAAGGTCTTGGTCATCGGGTCTGGGCCGATTGTGATTGGGCAAGCTGCAGAATTTGATTATGCCGGAACTCAAGCGTGCAAGGCACTTCGCGAAGTAGGGGTAGAAGTTGTTCTGGTTAACAGTAATCCAGCAACGATCATGACGGACGTGAAAACGGCAGATATCACCTATATTGAACCCCTGTTACCTGAGTATTTAGAGAGGATTATCAGCAAAGAACGGCCGGATGCTCTGCTTCCCACCTTAGGCGGGCAAACGGGACTTAACCTAGCGATGGAACTCGTGCGCAGCGGGGTCCTCAAGCGATATGACGTAGACCTCATTGGCTGTGATGCTGAAACGATTTACAAAGCAGAAGATCGCGATGCGTTCAAAGAAACGATGCTCTCGTTAGGAGAACCGGTAGCCCGCAGTGAGATCGTAACCACACTCGAACAGGGACAGGATTTCGCCAACAGGCAGGGTTTTCCTCTGATTATTCGCCCGGCTTATACTTTGGGCGGGACAGGCGGAGGAATTGTTAAAAACCCTAAAGACCTAGAAGAAACTTTACAAAGAGGGTTGCAGGCCAGCCCGATTGGACAATGCCTCGTGGAGCGGAGTGTGGCAGGTTGGAAAGAAATCGAGTATGAGGTCATGCGGGATGCCGCTGATAATTGTATTACGATTTGCAATATGGAAAACATTGACCCAGTAGGAATTCACACGGGGGATAGTATCGTGGTTGCCCCGTCGCAAACGTTGAGCGATGTCGAATATCAACTGCTGCGGGCATCATCCTTAAAGATTATTCGAGCCTTGGGGGTAAACGGTGGCTGTAATGTTCAATTCGCACTGAATCCGCTGAGCAGGGAATATGTTGTGATTGAAGTCAATCCTCGGGTAAGTCGCTCCAGCGCGCTCGCCTCGAAAGCGACCGGATATCCGATTGCTAAAATGGCGGCACTACTGTCCGTGGGCTTTACCCTTCCAGAGTTGACAAACCCGGTGACGGGGAACACCAGCGCCTGTTTTGAACCTGCCCTCGACTATGTAGTTGTCAAATTTCCTCGTTGGCCTTTCGATAAGTTTCCTGCCGCCGATCATCGTCTTGGCACGCAAATGAAAGCGACCGGAGAGGTGATGGCCATGGAACGAACCCTAGAAGCCGCACTGTTGAAAGCCGCGCGCTCTCTAGAAATCGGGAGCGTAGGCCTTCGCATTGCAGCCTCTGGGGGCTGGACAGAGATGGAGATCGAGGACAAGTTGGCGATCACGGATCATGAACGATTTTTTGCGATTGCTGAAGCGTTTCGCCGGGATTGGACAATTATTGAAGTACAGATGCTTACGCAGATCGATCCCTTTTATTTATATAAGCTTAAAGACCTTGTTCTCTTAGAACAGCGGTTGCAAAGTGAGCCCTTAACGACTGAATTATTACATTTCGCTAAAATCCAGGGCTTCTCTGACTTAGCGATTGCCAAGCTTACGGGGCGCTCGGAGGATAAGGTACGTGCCCAACGCCTGGAAGCTGGAATTGTGCCGGTTTATAAGACGGTTGATACGTGCGCTGCAGAGTTCGCTTCCTCAACGCCTTATTACTATTCGAGTTATGAAGAAGAGGATGAGGTTTCGATTAGCATCGGTCCTAAAGTCGTCGTTTTAGGTTCAGGCCCTATCCGGATCGGCCAAGGGATCGAATTCGATTATTGCTCTGTCCATGCCCTCTCGGCTTTACAAGAAGCGGGTGTGGAATCCATTATGGTCAACAATAATCCAGAAACGGTATCGACGGATTTTGATAGCGCAGACAAACTGTATTTTGAGCCTTTGACGTTGGAAGATGTACTTCATGTGTTGAATAAGGAAAAAGCGGATGGGGTTTTAGTTCAATTTGGGGGACAAACAGCCATTAATTTGGCAGGACCGCTGAATCGTGCCGGAATTCGAATTTTAGGGACCCAGGTCGATGCGATTGATATGGCCGAGGACAGGGAACGTTTTGCACAGTTATTGAGTCAGTTGGGAATTCCCCAATCCGAAGGACGAAGCGTTACTGCTGTAGAGCAGGCCAAAGGAATTGCTGAGGAACTTGAATTTCCGGTGATCGTTCGCCCTTCCTACGTCATCGGTGGACGGGCCATGCAAGTGGTGGAGAACATAACTGAACTTGAAGACTATTTAAAGCGAGCAATCCATCTATCTCCTGAACATCCGATTTTGGTGGATCGGTACTTGGAAGGAAAAGAAGTTGAAATAGATGCAGTCTCAGACGGAGAGACCACTGTGATAGCGGGAATTATGGAGCATATCGAGCGCGCTGGAGTCCACTCGGGGGATAGTTTGGCGGTTTATCCACCCCAAAGTTTATCGCCCGCTGAAATTGATCAGATTCAGGACTTTACTTGTCGTATTGCCGAGGGCATTGGCATCAGGGGACTTATCAATATTCAATTCGTGGTCGTGCGAGGCAAGGTGTATGTGCTTGAAGTGAACCCTAGGGCGAGTCGTACCGTTCCGATTCTATCTAAAGTCACAGGAATCCCCTTAGTCAACCTAGCGGTTCAAGTTTCCCTAGGGAAAACCTTGAAGGAAATGGGCTATGTGCAGGGTCTTGCTCCTGAGGTACCGTTTGTAGTGGTTAAAGCTCCGGTCTTTTCCTTTGAAAAATTGACTAAAGTCGAAACATCATTGGGGCCTGAAATGAAATCAACCGGTGAGGTTTTAGGCATGGATACTCAATTTGGACACGCTCTGGCGAAAGCCTTTGCGGCCTCTAATATTCCGCTTCCGAACGAGGGGAATATTTTGGTGTCAGTAGCAGAAAAGGATCGCCCAGAAGCCATTACCTTAGCTCGACAACTGTCTCAGTTGGGGTTTGGCGTCAAAGGAACAGGGGATACAGCTAAGGCCCTAGCACTGTGTGGGGTAAAGGTTGAAGAGGTGAGTGAATCCAGCGAAGCTCTTCGGGAGGCCATTCGGCAACGCGAATTTGTCTTTATCCTTAGTACCCCTACCAAAGGAAAAGCACCAGAACGGACGGGCTATTTGTTGCGGAGGTTAGCAGCCGAACATGGAGTTCCCTGCTTTACGTCCATGGATACAGCGAAGGCCGTTGTACGTGCGTTGCAAGAGATAAGGAGTCAAACTACGCCAGAGGTGCTTTCGCTGCAGGAGTATTTGACGTTGTAGCGCGTTCGCATTCGCTGCATTGCTATTCGCTTGACGCATGCAAAAGGGGACGGTTCTTCGTTGCATTTTTGGAGATGATGTGCACTCATGGATACGATTTAGCTAAGGAGCTCCTTAAGCAGAGAAGCTTCCTCTAAAGCTTGGCTCGACGGGGATCGGGTACGCTTGGGCCAGCCCTATAGAGCTGGTTAAGTCAATGACACAAAGACAGGAAAGTAAAAACAAGGCAATGATATCCAGGATTGGCTATGCTATAATAGTATTATTATGGAATTGAAAGAAGGCGAACGAATGGAAAGTAGAATACTTAAGGCCATAGAAGGCTTAAGAGAAGATTTTAATGGTAAATTTGACGCCTTAACGAGCCAAGTTAATACTATAGCAAGCCAAGTTGGTACTCTAACGAGCCAAGTCGAGCCAAGTAGATACTATAACAAACCAACTTAGTACTGTATCAAGCAAAGTTGATGAAAATACGCAAATCCTGAAGGCCTTAGAACATCTCGCTCAGGTCAATAAAGCTGAGCATGATAAGATGATGATCGATATAGCGGAAACAAATGGCGAGGTGAAAGCTATTCGTAAGGACTTATCTGCAATTGAATTGATTACCGCCAATAATTGGAGTGATATTGTTAAATTAAAAGCGATCAAATGAAGAAGGAATTATTTGGTTTTGGATAGGGAAAGAAAAAACTCCTACTCGACAGTTCAGTTTGTCAAGTAGGAGCTTTTATTTGTGTTCTTTTTATTGACACCTTACTATGCAAGTTTTTATGTTATTGCATTGGGCTATTGAGTTTTATCCCACATTGAGGACAGTAGACAGTGCCTGTATTTTTGTTCCCGCAAGAAGGACAGAAGTTTGGCTTATCATTTGACAAATCAAGGACAGGTTTTTTGAGAGATATAGGTTGATCAGAGGATGGGGTAGTTGAGGTCAGAGTGTCAGCATCGGAAATGTGAGGGTTTTCGGTGGGAGTTTGGGTATCGGGATCGGGATTAGTCAGTGTAGGATCGTAGGGTGAAGTTGCTATAGGAACGGCATAGGGGGGATATTCGTCATTTTCTAGAGATAATACCCAAACAATCGCTAAGACTGCGATAAAGGGGCTAACCACGAGGGTAGCTATTCCATTGAGTCCTGCTGAAATTCGTCCGAGAACTAGTAGCGCCATCTCAATTAAAATAACGGTTCCTATGTATCCCCAAAGTACCCCCATGTGTCTTCTGAAAAATCTCCAACTGCCTCGAAGAGCATCCCAAAATCCTTCATTCTTGTGTGCTAAGAGGTAAATGGTAGATGTGAAAAGCCAGGGTAAAGCAAATAGTACGACAGCAGTAATAAGGAGGCTATATAATATCAAGAAAGCCACGAGCGCAACACGAAAGTGGCTTAAGGAAAGGGCGACAATTAACCCAATGATCGTGAGGAGTACCTTGATCAACAGGAGGACACCTTGCCAGCCGAGGATACGGGAAAAACCTGTAAAACTGAAATCTTTAAAGGAAACATTTTCGTGATAAGCCTTAGCGGTCAAGTTAAATAACCCAGTATAAAATGCGGATCCGATTAACCAACCAACAACAAGAATTAGGAAAAAAGTTCCGGCTAAGCTACTAACCGTTGATAGAAGATGGGGAAGATTACTCAATGGTCCACCATAGGTACCAAAGGGATTCTGATTTGATGAACTGAATGGGCCAACATTGGGAGTGAAATCTGGAGTCGGAGGTATTCCAGGGACAGGCATCCCGGGTGAAAAGGACCCGCCATAAGCGTGAGGAAAAGACCAGCCTGATAGGCGAAGTTGGGCTAAAACCCCTATAACCATGGCAACTATAAGAACAACACCGACCCCTGTGAAAATAAGGGTCCAGCCATACAAGGGGAGAGCTTCTCTCTTAAAGGTCACCCAAGCCAATTTAATACGTTCGGACCAAGTCATGTATGTTCCTCCTTAAATACCCTCAAATATTGGTTTGAAGTCAATAGAATCTAATTTCTTTTTGATATTGTACCAAATGGTCGCCTTACTTTCATCTTATAACTCGAACGGATTCCTAAAGAAGGTGGCTTGAAGGTATGTCTGTACCATTGTATACTGAAAATAGTTACTTTGGTATTGTATTATTATACATATAAAAGTATAATAATACATAAAGAGAGGATGGGTGACATATGAACATAATCGACCGGTCTATATTTAAGGGACGGGACTTTATATCGCTTCATGATTTTTCACAAGATGAATTAAGTTGCGTTTTAGATGTAGCTAGAGAACTTAAGGCAGAGCAAAAAGCTGGACGTCCTCATACAAGTTTGCAAGGCAAGACCTTGGGGATGATTTTTACGAAGTCTTCGACACGGACCCGGGTTTCTTTCGAAGTAGGGATGTATCAGCTTGGAGGGCATGCACTCTTTCTGAGCGGACGGGATATTCAGTTGGGAAGAGGAGAAACAATCGCTGATACGGCGCGTACTCTTTCCCGGATGGTCGACGGAATCATGATTAGGACTTTTAGTCATCAAGAAGTCTTAGATTTGGCTAAGTTTGCCACGATTCCAATTATTAATGGACTAACCGACCTTCTTCATCCCTGTCAGGTTCTAGCAGACCTCATGACTATTCAGGAGCATAAAGGACGCTTAGCTGGCTTGAAACTAGCCTTCATTGGAGATGGGAACAATATGGCCCATTCGCTGATGTTTGGTGGAGCGAAGATGGGCTTGCAGGTCGTTATCGCTTCTCCTCCGGGCTATAAGCCGGATCCTTTGGTTGTTGCCATGGCCCAAGCGGATGCCAAAGCTAACGGCGGGAGTGTGGAAGTAATCGATGATCCTTTAGAGGCCGTTCAAGGCGCTGATGTGCTTTATACAGATGTTTGGGCTAGTATGGGTCAAGAGGAAGAGGCAAAAGCGCGTATGATAGCTTTTGAAGGGTATCAGATCAACTCAGACGTGCTGAAACGTGCGAACCAATCTGCCATCGTCATGCATTGCCTTCCGGCCCACCGTGGAGAGGAAATTACAGACGATGTTATTGAAGGAGTTCAGTCTGTCGTCTTTGATGAAGCAGAAAACCGTCTGCACGCTCAAAAGGCCGTTATGGCATTAGTTATCTAGGGAGAAGGCAAGTCGAAGGCAGTCCTTAACTTGCAAGAAAAGAACGCAAGTTGATGCATGAAAGTGGAAACCATTCCTGTTTGTGCTATTTGAATGCAATCAAGAACCGTCCCTGTTTGCACCTGTTTGCATTCATTCCCGGGAAACAAATAGTTTCCGCTGTAGATGTATACTATAATTGATAAGTTAATAATTCAAGGAAAAAAGGGAGATCAGATATGAAAAAAGTTGTTTTAGCTTATTCTGGAGGGTTGGATACTTCCATTATTATCCCTTGGCTTAAGGAAACGTATGGGTATGACGTGATAGCCATGGCAGCGGACCTCGGGCAGGGGGAAGAATTGGCTCCCCTTCAGGAAAAGGCAACCAAAAGCGGTGCCAGTAAACTGTATATTGAAGATCTGAGAGAAGAATTTCTCACGGAGTTTATCTTTCCAACTTTAAAGGCTGGGGCTGTTTATGAGGGAAACTATCTTTTAGGGACCTCATTTGCCCGTCCTCTGATTGCTCGTCGTTTAGTGGAAATTGCCGAGAAGGAAGGCGCCGTGGCGATAGCCCATGGCGCAACGGGCAAAGGGAATGATCAGGTTCGATTTGAACTGAGTGTGAAAGCACTTAATCCGGATTTGGAGATTATTGCTCCATGGCGGATTTGGGATCTTAAGTCCCGAGAAGATTGCATTGACTATGCCGAAGCACGTGGAATTCCCGTTCCAGTAACGAAGGATCGCCCGTATAGTATGGATCGCAACCTTTGGCACTTAAGTCATGAAGGTGGAGACTTGGAAGATCCGTGGAACGAACCCAAACGGGACCTTTATTTACTGGGAGTTTCCCCTGAAGATGCGCCCGATCAGGCGACTTACCTCGAACTTGGGTTTGAACAAGGAGTGCCAACAACTTTAAATGGTCAGAAAATAGCTCCAGTCGCTTTATTAGAAACCCTCAATGAAATAGGCGGAAAAAATGGGATCGGAATTGTCGATATGGTTGAAAACCGCCTCGTGGGGATGAAATCACGCGGTGTCTATGAGACACCGGGCGGCACGATCCTTTACATGGCGCATCAGGCCTTGGAACATCTCACGCTTGATCGTCTTACCCTCCATTACAAAGAACAATTAGCTTTAAAGTATGCTGAAATTGTTTATGATGGAGTATGGTATTCTCCGTTGCGCGAAGCCTTAGATGCCTTCGTCAATGTGACCCAGAGAAACGTCACGGGTACAGTGCGGGTGAAATTATACAAAGGAAATTGCACGTCAGCGGGTGTGAAATCTCCCTATTCTCTCTATAATGAAGCCTATGCAACGTTTGGTGAGGACGGCGTCTATGATCAAAAGGATGCGGGCGGATTTATTAATCTCTTCGGGTTACCATTAAAAGTAAGGGCTTTAATGGAGAAACAATCAGGGTTGCGTAAATAAGAGCGAGGACTAGCGCCGGTATCCGGCGCTTTCTTCATACAGTAACAAAGTATAAATTTCCAAGATTCTGTAAGGAGATTTAAAGAATTACGGTTGAGGTAATTAATGAAGGCCCTCGTTACTGGGCACATTTTACGTGCTGATTCTAGACATGTCGATGAAATTAAGGTTAAGATATTGAGATAACACTTAAGGGATAAGAAAAGTGTTATCAACTATGAAAGGAAGATGTTAGTGAAGCTCTGGGGCGGACGTTTTGAAAAGACAACTGATGCATTGGTAGAAGATTTTCATTCTTCAATTCGCTTCGACCAACGCCTATACAAACAAGATATCCTCGGGAGTATCGCCCATGCGAGAATGCTGGGCAGTGTTGGAGTTATCTCTGAAGAAGACTCAAAACATTTAATTGAAGGACTAGGAGGGATCTTAGAAGACATCCAGGCCGGAAACGTGGAGTTCGAGATTGGTGCGGAAGATATTCATATGAATATCGAGCAGCTTTTAACCGAGCGAATAGGGGCGGTAGGGAAAAAACTTCATACCGGACGTAGCAGAAATGACCAAGTCGCTTTGGATCTAAGGCTATATTTGAGGGAAGAGATTGACCAAACCAAGAACATAGTGGAGCAGTTAGTGCAAACGCTTCTGCATTTAGCGGAAGAGCATCTTGAAACCTGGATGCCCGGTTACACGCATTTACAAAAAGCGCAGCCGATTACGTTGGCCCATCATTTAATGGCTTACGTGCAAATGTTTTTGCGCGACCTCGGTCGGCTCAGTGATACACGGAAACGTTTGAATAGCTCCCCACTCGGATCAGGGGCTATGGCTGGAACGACATTCCCGCTGGATCGTGAGAAAGTGGCTCAGGAACTAGGGTTTGAGGGAGTGACCTTAAATAGCTTGGATGGGGTGAGCGACCGGGATTTTGCTTTGGAATTTCTAGCAGCCGCAGCCATTTTGATGATGCACCTTAGCCGCCTGTGTGAGGAACTCGTTATTTGGTCTAGCGGAGAATTTCACTTTATCTCCATGGATGATGGGTATTCCACCGGGTCAAGTATCATGCCTCAAAAGAAAAATCCAGATGTGGCAGAATTGGTGAGGGGAAAAACTGGACGCGTCTATGGTGACTTGGTTGCCCTCTTAACTGTTATGAAAGGGCTTCCGCTCGCTTATAACAAAGATATGCAAGAAGATAAAGAACAGGTTTTTGATGCGGTGGATACGATTCAGAAGTGCTTGTTGGTGGTAGAACCGATGCTAAGGACCATGCAGGTACACCGAGATACGATGGCCAATGGGGCAAAAGGCGGGTTTACGAATGCAACGGATCTAGCCGACTATATGGCTAAGAAAGGGGTCCCTTTCCGCGAAGCGCATGAGTTGGTGGGTCGGATTGTTTTACATTGTAGTAAAAAAGGAATTGGGTTGGAGGAGTTAGGTTTAAGCGAATATCAGGCTCTTTCCCCAATCTTCGCAGAGGATCTGTATCAATCCATTGGGATAGAGCATTGTGTTCGCGCTCGAAAGATTACAGGCGGTCCTTCGCCTGAAACCGTTGCGGAGGGAATTCGAATTAGTCGTGAGGTGTTAAGGGGACTTGGAAAGTGAAACGGGGAAACATAGGGTTCTTCTTTTGAGTAGTTGAGAATTCATGTTTGGTGACGATGTTTAGGAGACGGCACATTTCATGTGCACCGTCTTGTGTTTGGGGTCGCTTTAACCGAAGTATGCAAGTCAAGAACCGTCCCCGACTTGCACCGTCGCTTTTCACCAAGCTTGCTATTCTGCATAAAGACGTTGCGCTCGTGAGAGGACTGCGTTCTGAGTTTGGACCGAAAAACTCTGAATATTTAATCAAGCTGTGCATAGTGTGGACAACTCTGTGGACAATATCAAAAAAAGTCGGTTTTTACGTGGATAAGCAGATAGAGACGGGGGATAAACGAAAATAACCTGTGGATAACTCCCCAGAAGATTCTTGGCATTGCGACATAATATGCCTTTTAGCGTTGAGGAGCCTCCTTTAAATTTTTACTTCAGGCTAAAAGAAGGAAATCTCAGTTGAGAAGTCGAAATTCTCACGCATGATTTCATCAAGATATTGCATGCTATAGATTAGGAATCATTAAACAAACTACGGTGTGAGTGTGAAGCGAGGCTATTTGTCAATGGAAAATCTAACAATGCTAACAGATCTTTATCAATTAACGATGATGCAGGGTTATTTAGTCAATGGATGTCGTCATAAGGAAGCCGTATTTGATGTCTTCTTCCGCACACTTCCGTTTCAAGGGGGGTATGCTCTTGCCGCAGGGCTCGAACAAGTCGTAGAATATCTCGAAAATCTAACGTTTACTGAAGAAAATCTGGCATATTTGAGAAGTCTAAAGCTTTTTAATGAGGACTTTATCAAGGAACTGCGTAACTTTCATTTTACGGGGGATATAGATGCGGTTCCAGAAGGAACGCCTGTTTTCCCGTATGAGCCACTTCTTCGCATAAAAGGGCGCATTTTTGAAACTCAGCTCCTCGAGACCGCTATTCTGAATTTGGTTAACTTTGAGAGTTTAATCGCTACCAAGGCATCTCGGGTTGTGACAGCAGCCGATGGGGGGCCAGTAATGGAATTTGGTTTACGGAGAGCGCAGGGACCAGACGCCGGAATTCTGGGAGCACGTTCGGCTTACATCGGAGGGTGTCAGTCTACGTCGAATGTCCTAGCAGGAGAGCGTTACGGTATTCCTGTTTCAGGAACCCAAGCGCATAGCTGGATCCAGTGTTTTCCATCGGAACTGGAGGCCTTCCGAGCATTTGCACATACGTTTCCGGATAGTTGCTTGTTGCTGGTAGATACGTACAGTGTCCTAGAATCTGGAGTCCCGAATGCTATTAAGGTCGGGCTTGAACTGGAAGCGGCGGGGCACCATTTCCAAGGAATACGTTTAGATAGCGGAGATTTAACGTATCTGTCGAGGGAAGCTCGGCGTATGCTCGATGGAGCGGGACTTACGAGTGCGATTATCGTGGGGTCCAATGATTTAGACGAGGAAACTATCTTCGCCATTCGTGCCCAAGGCGCAAAAATTGATGCTTGGGGTGTAGGGACGAATCTGATTACATCCAAAGATAGCCCTTCGTTAGGGGGAGTTTATAAATTGGCCGCTGAAGGAGAGAACGGTGTTTTTAACCCACGTCTAAAAGTTTCTGAAAACATCTCCAAGATTACAAACCCGGGAATTAAAAAAATAGTTCGTTTTTATGACCGGGCGGGAAAAGCCTTAGCTGATGTCATTGCTCTGGAAAACGAAGTTTTCACAGAGGGGAATCCCCTGACAATATTTGATCCCATTCAGACTTGGAAACAAAAAACATTAACCAATTTCCGGACTAGAGAACTTTTAATCCCTGTGTTTAGAGGTGGAAAGCGGGTTTGCGAATTACCTGAGCTCAAAGATATTCAGAATTATGCTCGAAAGGAATTAAATACCTTCTGGGATGAAGTGAAACGATTAACAAATCCGCACCGTTATATTGTCGATTTGTCAGCCAATCTTTTTGATTTAAAACAACAGTTGCTCTTAACGATCCATAAAGATATTAAAGCAAATAATCATAATTAGGAGGTAGAGTGTGATGTGGACAGATGATGAATTGACAGGCCGTATCAATCAAGCGGTGGACTGGTTGCGTGGAAAGGTCGCTGAGGCTCAAGCGAATGGAGTTGTAGTTGGGATCTCTGGGGGGGTTGACTCTGCAGTGGTTGCAGGGCTCTGTCAACAAGCATTTCCTGATAATTGTATTGCAGTGGTTATGCCCAGTCATTCGAATCCAGACGATAAAGAAGATGCCTTTTGGGTAGCGGAAGGCTTTGATTTAAGACCTTTGGAAGTGGACTTAAGTGAAGTCCATTCGCAGGTATTTGCACAAGTCAAGAGGGGCCTGGAAAATCAAGGGTGCAAACTTGTGGGGGAAAAACTGAGCCAAGGGAATTTAAAGGCCCGTTTACGTATGTCTACGCTGTACGCCGTGGCAAATGCTCTGAATTATCTGGTGGTGGGGACAGATAATGCCCCAGAGAGTTATACTGGGTATTTTACGAAATATGGTGACGGCGGTGTGGATATATTGCCGATTAGTTCGCTCACAAAAACGGAGGTACGCGCTTGGGCAAGGATGTTGGGACTTCCGGTGAACATTGCTACCCGTGTACCTACGGCAGGACTTTGGCCCGGACAGACGGACGAATCAGAAATGGGGCTAACCTATGATTTGATTGATCGTTACTTACTAGGTGAAGAGGTCGCTCCTGACGTACAAGAACGCATAGAAACCTTACATCGCCAGAGTGAACATAAACGCCAACTTCCGCCCAGTCTTGAGCTCCCTAAACTAGAGAGGATAGACTAACGTGCGGATTGGAGTAGATATTGACGGGGTCGTTTCCGATAGTTATCCGGCTTGGTTACAGGAATTGAATCTGCATTATGGCAAGAACATCACGGTCGTTAGCGATTATGATATGCATTTGGTTTTTGATGTTCCGAGAGATGATATGAACAACTTTTTTGTGGGTAATGTGGAACGTTTGTTTATGATGCCCAAACCTGTTTCAGGTGCTAAAGAAGGGATTGAAACCCTTCTCAGAGAAGGGCATGAAGTGATCTATGTCACCGCTCGAACACCGGAAGAGAAGGACCTTACAGTGCGCTGGCTTACTATGTATGAAATTCCTCACAAACACGTTCTTTTCTCAGGGTTTAAAAGTAAAGTTCATCTCATTAAGCAATGGGGAATCGAGGTCTTTATCGAGGATTATCAAGTGAATGCCAAAGCAATCGCTGAGAGCGGAGTTCCAGTATTATTGTTAGATGCCAGTTATAACCAGGAGAAACAACTCCCGAAGGGTATAACACGCTGTCACAGCTGGCAAGAGATCCTAGAAGGAATGCGGCAGTTTAAGGCATAGGAAAAGGGTTAGCCATCGTATTGATGGCTAACCTTTTTTAGGGACTAGGGGTGAATTAACTGACAATTACTAACCCAACTTTATAAATATCTCCTGCTCCTAAAGTAAGGACGAGATCCTCGGGTGCGATGGTTTTGGCAAGATAGGCTTTAATTTCATCCAACGTTCCAATGTAGCTAGCTTGAACACCTTGTTGCTGAATCAACTGGGCTAAGGTTAGAGCAGAAACGGTATGGTTTTCAGTTTCACGGGCGGAGGAAAAAATGTCAGCGACAACAACTTCATCAGCTCCCTGAAAAGCTTGAGAAAATTCTAGTAAGAGTTTTTCTGTTCGGCTAAAGGTATGAGGCTGGAAAATGGCGCGGATGCGTCGATCTGGGAACGAGAGACGGGCTCCTTCAAGCGTAGTACGGATTTCCGTTGGATGGTGAGCATAGTCATCGACGATTAAGGCACCATTTTTGTTACTACCAATATGTTCAAAGCGACGTTTCGTTCCATTGAACAGGCTCAGGCTACGTAAGATTTGTTCAATAGGGATACCGATCTCATGGCATAGGGCAATTGTTGCTAAGGCATTGACAATATTATGCCTTCCGGCGATATAAAGATCTAGATCCCCGACATACTGCCCTTTAAGCATAATTTTCATAGAACTTTTTTCGTCTTTGAATACGATCTCTGTGGCCCGAACATCCGCAGATTCGGAGAGACCAAAGGTCGTAATTGGCGCGCATCCTACAATAGATTTTAAGTTTGGGTCTTCAGCCCAAATATAAATATGCCCGTGTGCAGGTACCTTTTTTGCTAGTTCAGCGAATGCCGAAATAACATCCTCTAGGTCATTAAAATAATCGGGGTGGTCAAATTCGATGTTGGTAATAATCAGGTGCTCCGGAGAGTAATTGAGAAAATGGCGCCGATATTCACAAGACTCAGCTAAGAAAAATTCCCCTTTGCCGGAATGGGCATTTCCACCAATACTAGGAACGTCGCTGCCAACAACGATGGTCGGATCGAATTTAGCTTGGAGCATGACAAGACCTATCATGGCGGTTGTCGTAGTTTTGCCATGGGTCCCAGTTACAGAAATACCGCGTTTTTTGGAAAGTAAACGCCCGAGATATTGAGGGTAAGTCAATATCGGGATATTAAGCTCCATTGCTCGCGCAATCTCCGGATGTTGATTGGTATAAGCTGCAGAGGTGACCACTAAGTCTGCGTTTTCCACGTTGCTAGGCGAAAAACTCAAAACGGGAATTTGGGCACGTTGCAGGACACTGTCTGTATAAAAACTTTCTTCGACATCAGATCCTGTAATGGTCGCACCTTCAATTTGAGCGCTGATTTGAGCTAAAGCGCTCATCCCGGTACCCTTTATGCCAACAAAATGAATATGTAATGTCAAAATTTATCGTCCCTTCCGTGTATAAACTCTACCCTCCATTATACCCAATCTCAAGATAAAAGGTATCATATTATGAAAGGAAAATTTTCCTAACTGTTATTGGGAGGGGGTTTCCGTTCGTAGCCAGTGATCATAGCCTGAAGACGGCTGATATTTTCGGTTAGACTGAGATAAATGTGGAGAGGGATCGTTGCCAGAAAATAAATGCAAATAGTAAATTTTATCCAACGAAGGACTTGAAACCCCCCCACCATACGCCACACAAAAATCAGATGTTGCCCTTGCCAATAAGAAGTTAAGCCAAGGAGACTAGCAACTAGAAAGAGAAAGATCCACGAGAAATAGATCAGAAGTTGTCCGCTGTTATATTTTCGGCTTGGAGGGGGATAAAAACGCAAGAAGAAATAGTAAGCCATGAGCTTAGGAAAGCGCTTAAAATCCTGAAATCCCGGGATTAAAGAATGATCCTGTCGGATGAGAGCATCCGCAATACGTATCGCTACAAATCCGAGGGCTAACCAGGAGAAGACAATATGATTCATCAATACGTTCCCATAGTTTAAAGCAATAAAACTTGCTGGCTTATGTAATTCCAAACCGGTCAAAATGACCACGGTTAAACTAAAAGCGAATCCCCAATGAAAAACCCTAACCCAAATCGATTGAAAAGGGATAAACTGATCTTTCGTAGCTCTTTTTATAAGTTGTCTCAGAATAGATTTATTCAGGTTGGCATGTTGCTTCATGTTTTTCATTACCCTTACTCCAACATTGCACATAGGGCTTTTAAATGAGTTCGATTAGCACCGTATAAAATAAGTTTGTAAATTAAACGGGGATTTTTAAGGCGTATAATTTCTTTCCATCAATAAGATGGACACTGCAGGAAAAGCAAGGGTCGAACGAGCGTATGACTCGGCCCGCTTCCTTTAGATCTTCTGATTGGATTTTTAGTCCGAGTAACGACGTTTCGCCGACACTTCGCGTTCCTGTTTCATCACGTGAACCGAAGTTAAGGGCAGAAGGGGTAATAATCTGATAGTGAGTGATCCGTCCATCTTTGGCAGATATCCAATGCCCTAGGGACCCACGCATGGCTTCATGGAGACCTATCCCGACCCCAGAGGCTTGCTCCGTTTTTCCGTCAAAGGTTTCTGATCCAGGTTCAAGGCGATTGAGCCATGCCAGAGTAGTATTCGCAATCTTTTTGAGTTCCAGTGAGCGTGCCCAGATTCGGGCAAGAGCTCCATGTCCTAGGATCTCTTCCTTGTTAAGTATAGCTCGTGCCAATGGGCCCACTTCTACAGGTTGACCACGGTAACGGGGAGATTTAACCCAAGTATACCCGTTAGGTCGATCGTGGTCGGGGACAGTGTCCTCTTCCATGGGATGGAGAGGGCCGTGGGGTTTGTACCAAGCATAAGTAACATCTTCAGTCACATGTTTTTCATCAAAGCTTTCCCGTTTACCTTGTAGGATAACACCTTGAGAGAAAAATGTATTTCCCTCCGGACTTGGAAAGCCCCCGACCGACATATAATTCCCGATCCCTTTTCCCAGGTCGATGTACTCGGGATAACGGTCCTTAATCAGTGTAATATCGGGAAGCAAGACATTGTCGATAAAGCCTAGGATCTCCATTATATACCCGCGATAACGGCTCACCTTATCGGCATCAACTTCCATGCTGGCCCCACCGGGAACAATCCCATGACCATGAGGGGCCTTGCCTCCAAAAACTGCAAAGGCAGCATGGGCAGTACGAGAGATATCTATGGCCTTGAAATAGTGTTCGGTCATTGTGGTATTTTCTTTACTGGATAAACGTAGGTCTGATTCTGAATGAGGAATAAACGGAGCTAGATCGGGACCACGGAAATAATCCGGTAAAGCATACAAATAAAGGTGACGAATATGATTCTGAATAAAATCACTGGCGAGAATCAGATTGCGTACTAACAGCCCATTGGGGGGGACGTGCATTCCTAAAGCCTGTTCTACTGCGAGTGCAGCTGTAATAGCATGAGCGGAAGAACAAATACCACAGATGCGTTGCGTGTAATAAGGCATATCCATGGCGGAACGTCCTATTAAAATTTGTTCGAACCCTCGATAAAGTGTATCAGAAATAAAGGCGTCTTTTATTTCCCCGTCTTCGAGCCAAGCTTCTAATAACATAGGATTGTGAATTCGGGATATGGGGAAGATGGTTTTTTTCTCCAGAAGGCTCACTCCTCGTTTCAAGTTTTCTTTAGCCTATACTGATGATGAGTTTTTGCCTTTTTAACGGAGGGGCGAAGCTGAACCTTGACAGAGGACTTAAGCAAATTCCTTTGGATTCGTCCCTTAGAGAGAGAAGTGACAGCATGTCCCACAATAGCTGCGGAGGTTAAGCCTAAAACAGCAAGCCCAATTTTGTCAGTGGCGACTTTAGTCCCCCCGGGGAAGGGGACATCGGGTGAGTGAGCGGTAAATGGCGACATTAAGTCTGGGTAACCTGGTTCAGTACACCCGATACATGGCGTGTTACAGCCGATTGGCCAATTTAAGCGGTCGTTCCAACGGCGAATCGGGCAGTCAGCATAGGTGACAGGGCCTTTACAACCAACCCGAAACAGACATTCCTTTTGTCCAATTTCCGTGGCGAAAATTCCCTGATCATAATCATGCCTACGGGGGCAGCGGTTATGGACGGTTTCACCATAAAATAGTTTGGGACGCCCGTATTTTTCAAGTTCGGGTTCACCGTATAAGGCTAAATGGAGTAGGGTTCCCATAATCCAATCTGGATGGGCGGGACAACCGGAGATGTTAATGACTCTGCGTTCGGGTAAAATGTTCTGTACTCCAGTTGCTTGGCTTGGATTTGGGTAACCGGCAACCACGCCGCCGAAAGTGGCGCAGCTTCCAATGGCAACAACGTATTTCGCTTTTAGCCCCAGGTGGCGAACAAGTTCCAGTCCCGTAATTAGTTTGCCGTTTTCATAAGCAACGTGGTTATAATGACCATCGTCACGTTGGATCATGGATCCCTGGACGAGGAGAACATATTCATTAGGCATCTTTTCATACGTTTCCTTAAGAACTTGGTAGGCAGCATCTCCGTGAGCCTGCATCATGCTCCAATCATAGCGCCAGTCCACAATGTTGGAGAGGATATCTGAGAAAGTTGGCGTCCAGATATTATCAAGGGATATGCTATCTCCAGTACAAGTACCCGTTTCAATCATCACCACGGGAAGTTTTTTGATCTCGCCTGCTGTTACCGCTTGTGCCAGTGGAGGGGAAATGAGCTGATAAAAGTTACCGAAGATAGCTCCTTTGACAACTAATTTCAAAAATTCCCGTCTGCTTAGCATGCTACTCCCCCTTAGGAGGATATTATTTCCATAAAATGAAAGATTATCACTAATTTCTAGATTAGCATTATAATTTATTAGTATTTCTTTGTCACGTCTGTCCGGTGATGATCGGTTCGGGACAAACGTTTTATTTTTTTCCTTTATTTTATCGATTTTTTCTTAACAAACCGACTTACTTATGTTATACTATCGAAGTCGAGAATGATCTGCTCTTTAACGGATATGGCTTGATATCAACACTTACACATGCCGATGTGGCTCAGAGGTAGAGCAGCTCACNNTTCGATTCCGACCATCGGCTCCATAGGAAACTTAGACCCCGCAAGCGATTGCGGGGTTTTTGGTTTTATGCAGAGGTTGCATAAATGTTATTTAGTTGCCCAAATCAAACATGCTGTATCTAGTTCTATCTATTTAGCTTATGATTTCTTTCTTTGGAGAGCGCTTTCGACAGCCGAAGTTGCTTCTGTTTTTACACTTTTAAAGACATGTCCGTATAATCTTTTCGGAGTGGATGCATCCGCTGAATATTTCGGTGTGGCAGAGGTTCTCCTTTTGCTTGTAGACAAAGGACCCTTAATATTTAAAGTATGGTTTATAAATATTGGCAAGATAGTCAAAGACCTGATATGCCGGTTTCATTGTCATAAGGTGAGCGAACGACTCCCTGCTTTTTTTCTAAAAAACTATTCTATCCCATTCTGATACAAGTTCCTCGTAATTACTTGCTTCACCGCACCATGGGCAGTAGCATATCGAAAAATTATTTTCTGTAAGACCAAGATGTTCTTGGGTAACTTCGATCCATTTTTCAGATAAATTATTGGTACCGCATTTTGGACATTCGAAGATTAATTTCAAACGTTTTCACCTCACTTTATGTAAACGAAGCAAGGCGAGCCATTATTCATAATATTACTTTCGGGAACTGTATGTGTTTGTACGTTCGTAAAAAAAGGATAAAAGCTAAGTTCATTTTAATTGTTTAATCACATCTGGAATTTTTACGTGCAGGTGAGCCAAAAGTTGTTTTAGTTCTTCCCGTTCTTCTTTCGCTAATGCAAGGTCATCCTTGATTAATGAGAGTTCTTGCATGGCATAATCGTGAGTCTCTTTTAGCACCCTTTGTTGTTCTCTACCCTCATTTTTGGATACAATCGCCAGAACGCTTAAGGCCACTAACTGAATGACAGTCTGACTAATGTACTGGTCCCACCCCAAAACATCGGCAGGGTGCTGGAAAAAGAGCGGGACGGATGCGATTATACAGAAAGCTACAAAACAAATCTTTGTTGATAGAGAGTTGGCGATGACATCCATAATTCGATCACTAAGCTTGTTCAATATCTTTAAAACCCCCCTTAATTGTCTTACATCCAGTAAATATACAGTCTGACCCGATAACAAATGGCCTGATCTGAAAGAAGCTGTATTTCCCTATCGGTTAATAAAGGGAATATTTGAAATAACGGCTTCAATAAATCCTAATCTTTTTAAATGACTTGTATTCACCATAGCATCCTCTTTCCTTAACAACATCTCCTTCAGGAGCAAGAACCTTGGTCAAGAGAGACTTTATTGAGTTTTTACAGATTCTTCATTTGAAAAAGTAGTAGTTGGTTCGTTCGTTCGTTTATGTAACAATTGCATGTAAGTTGCTAGATTTTAGCTCATTTTGAAATTGATCCCCATATGCTACTTTTTAGTTGCCTCGGATTTCCTGCCCTTTTTTCTAATTACTCACTTCTCGTTTTACCTGGGCTTTAGCAACCCGTTTAACGTCGCAGCAGCATTTACCCCCTCAGCAATTAAACATAGGCAACATATTTACCAGGTAGTTCCATATTAAGGTGCAAAAACAGAAAACTCCACTTAAATCTCCACCAGTATTCCTACCTAAATCACCACATAATTCACACCAGTTATCACGTAGGATTTCGCGACAGATAAATAGAAGAGCAGTTTACCCCTTATAAGTAAGCTACTCTTCTATTAAGTTGTTCACGGGTTTTAATTTGATGTCAGTTATTTAATGGTTTATCTGTTCTGCTAGGGATTATATGCAACCACCATTCATAAAAGCTTAACCTTACAGTAAGTCCCCGTGTAAAATTATACCATACATAAGGCTTGGTCTCAAGATTAGGCTTACAAGAAATCTCATACCTCCCCATTGTAAAGACAGGATTCTTGAAATTTAAGTTATTTCTCCTTTCTAATTCAATTTAATGGACAATCAGTCACATTGACATGCTTATCTTAAGGTAACCTGTTATCTCCTCTATACCCTGCTAGCCTATTACCGTCGAGTGAATGCCTATGACTCTTTAGACGGATTATTTGTTAAAATCAAAGACGACCTTCTTGATAAGAATGTAGCGGAACGACTCTGGGATTAATGTAATGATTTGCTACAAGCGGTGATCATCAGCATCGTTGAGTCCGGTTTTGTGGACATTTTGAAATTTAAGAAATCAGATGAATATCAGTACCGTGAGACCTATTTGCGCAGAGGAAAAGTTGGCTTATCGTCACCATTTGACGTTCTTTATCGGACGAGGTTTAAGAAGTATTTTCCGTTTAAGGGTTGCTCGGCAATTATCTATTTCTTGGTTTTTGGGTTGAATTTTGGTACTAGCACTATAATGATTGGCAGTGAACTCATATTGTTTTATGGCAATTATCTTGGTCCTAAACCACTCGGTGTGCAAATGCTCATCTACAAAATTATGCTGCAGTATTTTGGTCAGCTCTTTGTCGTCGTAGTTATCCTGGTGCAGTTTATCAATCAACTCGTTATAATCCTTCATGGCTTTTTGTTCTATCATGATATTTATTGCCAGTGTATCTTCTAAACCTGTCTTAGATATAAGTTCTCCTGCTATCTTACCAATAATGGGTGAAATAATATCACCCAACACTGTGGGTTTGCCACCAAGTTCTTTGATTTTTTCTCCGATATTATCTACATGATTTTGTTCGATGTATGCACAACGTTCAAAAACTATACCGCTATACCTACCTTTAAAGGTTTTGCTTTGAGCATTGTATAAGTCTACTTGATTCAGTTCCAAACTGTAAAACCAATTTAGCTTAGAGATGAGTGTATCCATATCCATAGGTTCGACCTCCCAAATAGTCATAGATATCAGGACGGCGGGTTCATGAGAACCGACATCGTCCAATACTGCCCAAGTAAACATCCCTAACATGGAGCCTTTAGGAAGGGCATGATCCGTTCCAAACTTTTTAAAGATTTGTGTCATTAGTACTCACAATATTCAGGATTACCAAAATGAAATTTTTAACACTGGTTATTAATGGCTAAATTTGATGGTATTAATATTCTATATGTGGCAAGTATATGAATATGAGAGTAAACAGTGTCTCATTTTCCGCCCTCAATCGTTGAATATATAATTATTACAATATAGGATGTGAAATGAACTGTGGACAATTTACAAGAAGCTAATCAAGGTCGAATAGAACAAGCTCCCTTTGGAACTGTCCAACATAGATTATCCGACATTTTGCCAACGTCATCCGAAATAGGTAATCTTTGGACAAGTTACATGGCAGAAAGTATGTCAGTTTGTTTTCTTAAAAACTATGTTTCTCATTCTAAAGACCCTGAAATTCACGCTATTTTACAACAGGCACTTGATGTCTCAAGCCAACGGGTAAAAACTATGACTGGCATCTTTAATTCATTTAATCATCCTATTC
>OMOF01000034.1 GCA_900290375.1 Candidatus Desulfosporosinus infrequens | reverse complement strand
CATTAAACTCAATTTCCAAATGCTTTCACCTCATACCTCATGCTATTCAATTCTGTATTACCGGCCTGCTTGGCAAGGCCGCTACTATTTTTTCCGGCGTAAGAGGCATATCGGACAAAGCGTGCATTGTTTACGGCATTTATTACCGCTGCGGCAACAGGAACAAAGGCTATTTCCCCTACACTTTTGGCACCATAGGGACCATCATCCCCGCCTTGTTCGATCAAGAGCGTTTTTACCAAAGGCATATCAGGAGCATTAAGGACATGATAATTTGCAAAACTACTGTTCAGGATACTCCCGTTACGGCTAATCTTTACTTCTTCATACAAGGCGTAACCTATACCCATTTGAACGCCTCCCTGAATCTGCCCTTCGACCATGCCAGGATTTATAGCTTTACCGATATCATGTACTGCCAGATAATCTGTTACTTTAACCCTTCCGGTCATTGTATCAACCTCAACCTCTGCAAAGTGCACAGCATAGACACCAGGATTTGACGTCCCATGATAGGTGTGCGTTATAACAATGTCCGTATTGTCTTTTATTTTAGCGGTTGTCGCGATTTCACGATAGCTTATCATCTGTTGCTCTTGGCCAATAATCCAGACCTTACCGTTGGCAACTTCTAAATACTGTTTTGGCTTTCGAAATATATGAGATGCACATTCCAATATTATCTCCTTAACCCTTTTAGCCACTTCATAGGCACAAGCGCCACAAATATAAGTTACTCTGCTGCCATAAGAGCCGAAATCATATGGACCGTATTCTGTATCTGCTTCCAATGCAGTAATATAACTCGGATTAATATCGAGAACCTCGGCAACAATCAGCTTAATAGAAGTAATCGTTCCACAGCCTAAATCATGCAGGCCAGTATTTAAGATAAAACTTCCATCCTCATTCATCTTTAGTGTCATTGTACTATGTTCAGGAAAGCCGCCGTACATCCCATTCTTATGGGCTCCACAGGCAAATCCAACACCCCGTCGATACCTGCTTTGATCTGGTTCCTTATTATATCGAGCGCTCCAGCCAAATGCGGCGACACCTTTCTCCAAACACTCAATCACACGAGCATTTCCCAGAGAAAGGTGAGATGCTTTATCTTTGTCATACGGATGAACAAGGTTCTTGAGCCTAAATTCTACGAGATCCATAGTTAACCTTTTGGCAACAGCATCCATATGTATTTCCAGAGCAGTCATTATTTCCGGAGCTCCCCACCCTCTAGCCCCACCCGCCACAGGCGTATTAGTATAGACAACCTTGCTTTGATGTTGGTAGTATGGAATTCTATATAATCTGCAGATTTTTTTAGACATGGCATGGGCATTGTCGACTGAACTGGTAGCATAGGCTCCAGCATCAAATATGGTAACTACAGAGCAATCTGCCAGAATTCCATCCTTTGTAACTTTAGTTTGTATCCTTGTACTAGTCGCAGGTCGGGTCATTGTTGCAATAATACTTTCTTTCCTATCTAATATCAATTTGACAGGACGTCTGACTTCCTTGGCTAAGAAAGCGGTAATTGGCTCAAGGATTGCTTCTTGTTTTCCGCCAAAAGACCCTCCCACGGGCATTTTAATGACTCTGACCATATTGTAATTTAATTCAAGCAAATCAGCGACAATTGTTCTGACTCCAAAGACCCCTTGGCAAGCTGCCCAGATGGTAAGCTTGCCGGAACTATTGAAATCTGCCACACAGACATGGGTTTCTAGCGCCGCATGATGCACTTTTTGAGTATGTGTTGTTGTTTCAATAACCAGGCAATCATTAAGAATGAACGCCTGCTCTCCCTGTTTATAGTCAAACTGATGGATTACATTACCCTCAGGATGGATTTTTGTCTCATTATCTTGGAGTGCTTCCTCCAGTGTACTTAGCACAGGGAGTATCTCAAATTCCACTCGAATCAGAGCAAGGGCTTCCTTGGCTGTCTCAAGGCTGGTAGCTACAACTGCCGCAATCCGATCCCCAACAAACCTTACCTTTTCAGTAAAAAGATGCTCGTCCTCCAAGCAAAATTCCTGGTCAGGTATAATTCGATAGCGGCTATAAGTTTTGTTTGGTGAATTTAAATAAGTAAAAACTCTAATAACACCCGGTAGTGCTTCTGCACTACTAGTGTCAATTACTTTAATTTGCCCATGTGCTATCGGACTTAGGAGTAATTTTGCATACAACATCTTTGGTAGACTCAAATCACTGACATACACTAATTCTCCTCTTACCTTTTGAGGTGCGTCGTGAATTGGATACGTCTGCCCAACATATTTCAAATCCTTGTTCAATTCCTTCACCCCTTGCTGCCTTACATTATTACAGTTATTGTGATTTTTTCTGTGTAGTAAACTTAGTACCTTGGGCAACTCTATTAAATTATAATCCCGCCGACTTAATGAGACAACCACTAAGTACCTAAGGCATTGCATTGCCGGGTACTTGATCCACAAGCGCTCCAAGCTACTAGCCCCCGCTTAATCACTGTCCCCACTGGGTTACTACCAAAATGGTACGGTAAATAATTGAGATTAGGGATGTCAAGGATGAGAACATCGCCATGTTTCCCAACTTCCAAACTGCCTGCTTGATCAGCCCTACTAATGGCATGAGCCGCATTAATGGTTGCAGCAATCAATGCTTCTTCTGGGGTGAGACGGAGATAGAGACAGGCAAGGGTTAGGACAAAGGGCATGGATTCCGTTGGGGAAGAGCCTGGATTTGAATCCGTTGCCAAAGCTACAGGTACCCCGGCCTTAATCATTTCCCGCGCTCGAGCATACGTATTCTTGGCAAGATTGAACGAAGTTGCTGGTAACAACACAGCTATGACTCCTTGCTTGGCCAGAGCTGCTATCCCTTCATCTGAAGCCTGGAGCAGATGTTCGGCACTGGTTACGCTCAGTTTTGCTGCTAATTCTGCTCCTCCAGCAGCGGCTAATTCATCAGCATGAATTTTCAACTTGAAGTGAAGTTGCTTAGCTTTAGCTAAAATCCGCTCACTTGAGCTAACACTGAAAACCCCTGGCTCACAAAAGACATCACAAAACTCCGCTTGAGCATGAGCAGCTATTTCTGGCAACACTTCATCCACAAGATAATTTGTAAACTCTTCTTCGCTATAACCCGGTGCAACTGCATGGGCTCCCATAAACGTCGCTACCAGGTCGATCACCAGTTCACTGTCTAATTCCTTAATGAGACGCAAGGCCCTCATTTCTTCATCTAACGTTAATCCATAACCACTCTTTACCTCAGCTGTTGTAGTACCCAGGCTTAGCATTGTTTGAAGTCGTTGACTAGTTTGTGCCTTGATCTCTTCATCCGTAGCCTGCTTCGTACTCCGAACTGTGGCAAGAATTCCGCCGCCCTGCTTAAGTATCTCTAAATAGGAAACACCTTTAATTTTTAACGATAATTCATTCTCGCGCGAACCTGCATAAAGCGCGTGCGTATGAGGATCGATAAACCCTGGGGTAACAACCTTTCCTTGGGCGCTTATTTGCATAGTTTCAGGTCCTAGCCAACCACCAGCTAAAACTTCCTCCGTTGTACCTACTGCTATAATCTTTCCTTCTCGGATGGCGACCGCACCGTTATAAATCAAACCGATCTCAGACATACCCTCACCACGAGCCGGAGATTCAGAGTGACCCTTCATTGTAGCCATCATCTCAGCAGAATGGATCAAAAGGTCTGCATAATGCATGAAAACATCTCCTAAAATAATTTATGATCCGAAAATTCTCAACCTCCTTAAAACCCAAACACATGCTTTTCCAAAATCTGCTCATTCGAGAAATTACGCAACCCTAAATAGTACGTTGCCACATCCATCATAGCTTCCATCGGAACAAGCCCCACAATTTCACTACCGACGATAGGCACTCCAAAATGGGCTGCTTCTACTTTAATAAATTCCAGAGCACGATGTAAGGGAGTCCCTTGGGTATCCACCATATTCATCGAGATCTGTACCAATCCTTGCTCAGAAAGATCAATTGCCAAGGCCTTAACATTGACAAATCCTCCTGAACTCCCACGAATCCCTTTGGCAATCACCTTGCCAATTTCCAGATTGGTTGTTCCAAGATTAACATTAAAAGCTACGAGAGGAGGCCGAGCTCCAATGGCAATCGCTCCAGCCTTCCCCAAAACACTTGGCCCATAGTCCGGAGTACGTTCAGTGGTCGCAATACTCTCTTTTAATCCTTCATATTGCCCTCTGCGAACCTCAGCTAAGTTGCGACGTTCGGGCCTAGTTGCAGCTTTTTCATATAAATAGACAGGGATCAATAGTTCTCGTCCAACCCGTTCACCTAAGGCTTTGGCAAGCTCGACACATTCTGCCATTGTTATCCCTCGCACAGGGACGAAAGGGACAACATCCGTAGCCCCCATCCGCGGATGTCCCCCTTGATGCTGATCAAGATCAATCTTTTCAGCTGCTTTACTAATCAGTCTCCATACAGCTTCAAGGACATATTTCGGCTCACCGATCATGCTGATAACCGTCCGGTTGTGATCTGCATTACTAGAGTAATCCAGCAAGGTTACACCAGGTACCTGTCTCACCTCCGCGAGGATTTCTTCAACTACATCGAGCCGCCTTCCCTCGCTAATGTTAGGAATACATTCCACAATTTTCACCAAAAATAACATCTCCTAAAATTATAATCCCTGCCTACATGATACCAGCCCTATCACATCGAGACTTAATTTCAAGCAAGCTGGTATCGTCTCCAAGCTCCCGGCGCAATACTAAAGCAAAGCAGCGTCTTGCAATAGGATTGTCCGTAGCGTTGCCAATTATGTTCATCGTTCGAACCCCCATCGACCTAAGCCGAGATGAAATTTTTATGCTTAAAAAGCACTTTTAAGGAATTGCTTCACGATCCCAGCCGACTCATCAAGCTACCCTGACATGCCTCAAATACTTGGTTTCCCTCTTCGCGTATAATTTGGCACTCTGCTAGTAAAAGCTCTTTCGCTTCCAGGGATTTTAACCCTAAAGCATTAATTTGAACATTATAGAGCGCACCCTCTAATCCTGACTTAAACATAAGTGCCGCAACGCCCATGTCGCTCAAGGCATTAGGATTGCCTTTAATTAACAAGCTGGGCATTTCACGCAACCCAGCCAAACATCCCTTGGCTGTTTGCAAAGGTATCCTAGCCGCCTCAAGTGTAGCCTTTTCTAACGCTTCCCGACGTAACCTCTTATCTTCATCGCTTAGCTTAGGCAAACCCAAAGCCTCCATTACAACAAAAAAGCCTTGAGTATCCTCTTGAACAAGCGCCAATAACCGTTCTTGTCTCGCCACGGCAACTTCCAATAAAGCCCCCACCTCATCTTGGACCGCAGAAAACTTTTCCCGCCCAAGCGTCAACCGACAAACCATGGCCACCAGAGCATAGCCTTGAGCTCCAGCATAAGCAGCCACACTTCCACCACCTGGTGCAGGCGAAGACGAGGCCACCTCTTGAACAAACTCCCCTAAACTCATATCCCTTAAATCCAATGTCCCCTCTCCCTTCGTTCAGTCCCCAACCAACCCATCAATCAACTTATCACTCGGAATAAAGGGCACCGTAATCTGCCCCGAACCCTTATACCGTTCATTAAACTCAATACTTGTTTCGATCGAATGTTCATTTCTAGCCCAAGACCGACGAGCTACTCCGCCCATCACGTCCCACAAAAGAGCCGATTTTATAATATTATCCACTCGTTCACTCCCGTCCAGCACCAGGCCAAAGCCACCATTAATGGCTTTGCCAATCCCGACTCCCCCTCCATTGTGGAGTGATACAAGACTCATACCTCGGGCGGCGTCTCCAGCAAAGCTTTGGACGGCCATATCAGCCATGACATTACTTCCATCTTTGATGTTGGCTGTTTCTCTAAAAGGAGAGTCCGTTCCGCTCACATCGTGATGGTCTCGCCCCAGCATAACCGGACCAAGCTCGCCCTTGCGAACCATTTCATTAAATTTTAAGGCGATCTTAATTCGACCTTCGGCGTCCTGATAGAGAATTCTAGCTTGCGTACCAACGACCAGATTATTTTTCTCAGCATCCTTAATCCAAATATAATTGTCCCGATCTTGACCCCGACGATTCGAATCGATACAGGACATCGCCGCCTCGTCAGTTTTACGCAAATCTTCCTTTTTGCCGCTGAGACAAACCCATCTAAAGGGCCCATACCCATAGTCAAAGAGCTCTGGCCCCATGATATCTTCTACATAAGACGGAAAAATAAAGCCATCTTTTTCATCCACACCATTTTTAGATATTTCCTGGACACCGGCATCATAAATTGCCTTCATAAAAGAATTCCCATAATCAAAGAAATAAGTGCCCTGTGCTACTAAAGCGCTGATCAATTCAAAGTGACGAATTAAACTCCGGTCAACCAGCTTGTTGAATTTAACACGGTCCGAACCAAGTAACCTGGTCCTCTCTTCATAAGTGACACCCTGGGGACAGTAACCACCTTCATAGACCACATGGCAGGAGGTCTGATCGGAAAGTAAATCTACTTTAATCTTATGTTTAACTGCATACTCCAATAAATCCACAACATTACCCTGATAAGCGATTGACATTGGTTCTTTCTTTTGCACATATTCATTTGCAATGCCAAAGACTTCATCAAGATCTGCCGACACTTTACTAACCCAACCTTGATCAAAGCGAGTTGTTATTCTCGACTCATCAACTTCGGCAATAATACCTACACCGAGGGCTATTTCCACAGATTTTGGTTGAGCCCCGCTCATGCCCCCCAGGCCAGAAGAGATAAATAAGTGTCCTCTTAAATCTCCATCATGTGGAATCCCTAACTTTAATCTCCCAGCATTTAGTAAGGTATTAAACGTCCCATGCACAATCCCTTGTGGTCCAATATACATCCAACCACCCGCGGTCATCTGTCCATAATTGGCTACCCCCATTTGTTCGGCGACTTCCCAATCCTTTTGATTGTCAAACATACCAACCATTAAAGCATTGGTTATGATCACCCTCGGTGCTTCCGGGCGAGACGGGAATAAGCCGACTGGGTGACCGGATTCCATCACCAATGTTTGTTGATCCGTCATTACTTCGAGATATTTTTTAATTAAGCGATACTGTAGCCAATTTTGGCAGACACTTCCAGTTTCGCCATAAGTCACAAGTTCATAGGGATATAGCGCTACATCAAAATCCAGATTGTTATCAATCATAACTTGGAAAGCCTTGCCTTCGAGGCAGTTACCCTTATACTCATCAATTGGTTTGCCATACAATCGCCCTGTCGGTCGAAATCGATAAGCATAAATCCTGCCTTTGGTGCGTAACTCCTCCAAAAATTCCGGGGCTAATTTTTCATGGAGCTCCTCGGGCACATAACGGAGGGCGTTTTTTAAGGCGATCTTCGTTTGAGCGTTTGTCAGGCTAAACCCTCTATCTGAAGCTCTTCGAATCCCATTTTCAAATTCCGGCATCTCTGGCAATTCCGATTCTAGTTTAATCGTCATAGCTTGCGAGATCTCATAATTACCGATCATTGCGAATCACTCCTTTGCTCTCAAGTTACTTCGAACCGTCTCTACGAGTTTTCCTGAGGAAACTAACGCCTTAGCAAGCTGAATATCTGGATACATGACGCGGTCCTCTCCAAGAGTACTTACTTTGGAGCGAAGCAGTTGGTAAGCGCCCACGCTTCCCTTCCCAAGCTTAAGTTCCTCTTTGCCGCCTCTTAAATCAACCGCCTGACAGGCTGACAACAATTCCATCGCCACAACGTGAGCTGTATTTTCAATAATAATTCGAGCCTTGCGAGCAGCAATCGTCCCCATACTGACATGGTCTTCTTGATTCGCGGAGGAAGGAATCGAATCCACACTCGCCGGATGTGCCAACGTTTTGTTTTCAGAAACCAAGGAAGCCGCGGAATACTGCACAATCATAAACCCTGAATTAAGGCCCCCGTTGGGTGTCAGAAACGCTGGTAGCCCACTTAAGTTGGGATTCACCAGACGCTCCACTCGTCGCTCCGCGATGTTGGCAAGCTCTGCCACTGCAATCGACAGAAAATCCATTACTAAAGCAATGGGCTGACCGTGAAAATTTCCACCCGAGAGGACTTGCTTATCATCGGGAAAGATTAAAGGATTATCGGTCGCCGAATTAATCTCGATTTCCACGACTTTTTTTACGTACGCCACAGCATCCCCTGAAGCCCCATGTACTTGGGGAACACAACGAAATGAGTAAGCATCCTGAACTCTGGGGTGTCGTTCACCAGCTACAAACGTACTCCCCTCCGTCAGAAGGCAGATTTGTTTGGCCACCTTAATTTGACCCAGATGAGGGCGCACGGCATGAATTTTCGGATCAAACGCGTCAAGAATTCCTTCGAGTGCCTCGAGGGACAAGGCAGCCGTAATATTGGCGGACTCCCATAAAATTTCGGCGTCCCAAATCGCCAAAGCTGCAATCGCCGTCATAACTTGAGTACCATTGATTAGGGCTAAACCTTCTTTTCCTTCCAAAACCACGGGCATTATCTTCGCTTGGGCTAAAGCCTCCTGCCCACTCATCCTGCACCCATTATAAAACGCTTCACCTTCGCCGAGTAAAACTAAAACCATATGGGACAAAGGCGCCAAATCCCCGCTGGCTCCCAGCGACCCTTTCTCCGGCACAACTGGGATAATCCCTGAATTAAGCACCTCAATTAACTTTTCCAAAGTCGACAGGCGTATACCGGAAAACCCTTTTGCTAAGGCGTTGGCCCGTAGAAGTAAAATCGCTCTCACGACTTCAGCTGGAAGAGGTTCCCCCACGCCTGTTGAGTGGCTCATAATAAGGTTACGCTGTAGTTTTTTTGCATCTTCTTTGGAGATGACCACATTACTAAACATTCCAAAACCTGTCGTAATTCCATAGACTAATTGATTTTCTTCAATCAGTCTATCTACATAATCTCGAGATCTTAGCACCTTTTCCTTGGCTGCCGAGTGCAAGTCTACTTGGGCACCATACCGTGCCACAGCAACAACCTGTTCCAAGGTGAGTGTTTCCCCGTCCAAGATAACCTTCGGTTGTTCCGAAAAGACTTCACTCATATCTATAACCATGCCTTTCATTTCGCTCAAGGCACAAAAATAAAAAGCTTGCACCTTAAGTTTTATTCTTTCAATTAGGTTTGCAATTAAACTACAGAACACGGGAATGAGGGTGGCGTGCATCGTACGTCCAACCTCCTGCCTCGCTAAACAGGTACAGTAGCCCCTAAGGACTACTGTTAATAAGATCAGTCGTTAGGACTGATATAGTCCCTTACGATGTACTGATAAATAATTCGTGCAGTACGGGTCCAACCCTAGCAATGCTTGGGAACCATGGACAAATCCCATCATCACTCGATCAAGTGGATCCAAAATATAACTATCCATCCCCATCGTCATGGTCTGCACCAAAAATAATTGGTTCAGAACCTTGCGATTGGGTAACCCAAAGGAAATATTACTCAGCCCGCAGACTTTATGCACCTTAGGAAAGTCTTTACTAATTAAAGCCAGGGTTTCCAAGACCTCTATACCAGCTCGGTCGCCAGTACTTATCGGCGTCACCAGGGGGTCAAAATATAGATCCTCTTCTGGAACTCCTGCATCAGTAAGATGCTGATAAAGATTTTTCACCACGTGCATCCGTTGTGCTGCGGTCTCGGGGATTCCGGTGTCATCCATACACAAGGCGACAATTTTTGCCTTATATTTTTGGACCAGCGGCAAAATCTGTTGGTAACGATCTGTCTCAGCCGTAATGGAATTAATTAAAGGTTGTCCGTATTTGACCAGAGAGAGCCCTTTTTCGATAGCCAATGAGTTGGGGCTGTCAATGCACAGGGGCGCTTCCACCGCTTCCTGAACAGTATTGACAAGCCACTCCATCATTTCCACTTCATTAAAAACCATCGTACCGCAGTTGACATCAATATAATTAGCCCCAGCTTCAATTTGTGCTTGAGCAAGCTGGCGAATATACTCTGCATTCTGGGTCTCTACGGCCTCTCTGACCGCTTTTCTACTGGTGTTAATCAATTCACCGATGATTAGCACATTCATTCCTCCTGCTACTCTCTCAATTCTCAGGCAATTATTCGTCGACATAAATCTGTCGCTGAAGCAGCATCGGGCGCATAACCGTCAGCTCCAATTTGCTCGGCAAACGCTTGAGTGATTGGGGCCCCTCCAATGATAACCTTGACCGAATCACGCATGCCTTCTTTTTTCAAGGCCTCAATCGTATCCCGCATAGAAAGCATCGTAGTCGTCAAAAGAGCTGACATGCCGACGATTTGGGGGTTATGCTCTCTCACGGCTTTAACAAAAGTGGCTGGTGCAATATCAACCCCCAAGTCAATAATCTCAAATCCGGCACTTTCCATCATCATGACTACAAGTTTCTTGCCGATATCATGCAGATCACCTTTTACCGTTCCGATCACCACTTTGCCGGCGGACGGCATATCTTTGTCGGCAATCAACGGTTTAACTAGTTCTATTCCCGTGCTCATGGCCCGAGCAGACATCATGACCTCCGGGACATACATATCACCCGCTTTAAACCGAACCCCGACGACATTCATACCCGCCATCAAGCCTTGATTAATAATCTCAATCGGATCTATGCCGCTATCAATCATTTTTTGGGTATGACTTTTAGCTCCTACAAAATCACCATTAATCACAATTTGGGCCAAACTATCAAAATCACTCATCCACTATTCCCCCTCAAAATTATTATCAAGGATACTACCCATTAGGAAGTTTCCCGTTTAGCAATTCTCACCATTTCTATGACCAAGACTCCTGCACACTTGAGTAGGAGATCTCTGACCTCAATTATATAGCTCCGAGCTTTTCTCGAGCTTCTCTGAGAATCGTTTCAATCCTCTCTCTTACGTCCTCAGTGACAGGTTCGGGGAGATGCGTTTCTAAGATATGCTTAATCTTTTCTCTAGCACGGTCGACCATCGTCTTACTGCCATTCTCGGACCAATTCTCATAGCTGTTAAAATCCGAGAGATCCGGCATCCAATTTTTCCGAAAATGTTTGGCCGTATGTTCATCCCCTAGGAAATTACCTCCCGGTCCGACCCGCATGATCGCATCGACCCCTAAGGATTCTTTATCTGTATCAATTCCTTTCAGCAAGCGTCTGGTCCGACCAATGACCTCGTTAGAAATAACGAGTAGCTCCAACGATCCAGTTAAGCCAAACTCCATATAGAAAACATCATGCATGATATTGCAGCCTTGGAGAGCACCCATGACTGTGAACATTGTCGATTCCACGATCGCCTGTTCATCACAAACTTTAGAATTGCAGCATCCTGCATATCCCCATGACGGCAGTTGGTAATAGTGGGCCAAATCGACGGCACCGCCTTGGAAGAGTACGGCTTCGGGCGTGCCATAAACTGCCTGCATAGTCCGCATATCCAGAGGAGAATTACCATAACCATAAACAAACGGAGCTCCAGGAGCCTTTAATTGATGAATAACTAAGCCGCTCAAGGCCTCGGCATTCGCTTGAACTAAGGCGCCGCCGATCGTTGTTGGCACCGAAGCCCCCGCTACCCCTCCGCAGGCAAAATTAGTAGGAACCCCATTTTCCGCAGCAATCAGTAATTTGTCGACGGACTCCATGGGATGCTGAAGTGGAGAGGTCGGTTCGGTATAGACCATGAACAGCGGTTTCTGACGCAAGCGTTCTTTCCCACCTACAGCAACTGCTGCCATTTCGATAATATCCAGAAGTGTTTCCCCGTCCTCAGCAATGACCACCTGGGGCTTCACCGTATTCTGTACCATGATGGCATATTGTTCACGATTTATCATACGGCTATCCACATCCGACAACATGCCCATTGACATAACAAAGTCAATATTTAGAAGACTATCACATATTTTGATGGCGTTAGCCACATCCTCTTGACACCAGCTGCGCCTTTGCAGACTAAACGGATCAAGATAGTTGAGTGTGTCGGATCCTGTGCCGAAATAAACGTTAGCCCCTTCTAAATGCAGCGCGGCTTCTCCGTTTCGATTGTATAGGGTCACGCGCGAAGGGGCGGATTGCAGGGCCTTCTTCACTAGATAGGTAGGAAAATAAACTCGGTTACCGTTTTCTATTTTAGCTCCAGCCTGGCGAAGAAGTTCTACCGCTTCCTCATGGTGAATCACCATACCTGTCTCCTCGAGAATTTGACAACTGGCCAGATGAATCTCCTCTGCTTGCTTTTCTGTTAGCGTTCGGAAAAACAACCCGTTCCCATGTGAACTTCCTACTCCCATTAAGAGTCCCCCTTTGTTTTACGCCTCTCTGTTTCCGCAATAATCTCACTCAATCCTGTACGGATCGTTTCGTCTAACGGTTCTGGGACATGAGTAGCAACAATTTCCTTGGCTAATTCGGCTGAATTAACTTCAACCGTTTTAGATCCTTGCTCTTCCCATATCTCCCAGAATGAACGATTGAATTGTTTAGGGTTCCATATTTCTTTGCGGAAGTGTTCATATGTATGGGTATGCGCAACATAGTTTCCACCTGGACCCACTTCATCGATCACATCCACTGCGAGCGTTTCCTCATCTATGCGTGTTCCTCTCCCCATGTAGCGCGCGGCATCCATAAAATCATTGCACATAGTCAGGAACGTTAAAGAACCGGTTTTTCCACCCTCAAGATATCCCACATCATGAACCAAATTAGCACCCATTAACTGAGCCATCAAGATCCCTGTGCCGGCTTCCATGCCAGCTTGAGCATCCGGAACCGGAGAATTGACACACCCTGCTTCAGTAAAGTTTGGAATCCCATAAAACTGAGATAATTGAGTCATGATCGCGTAGTTCATCATAGTCTCAGGGGATCCATACAGAGTTGCAGTCGTCCTCATATCCATAGGAGTCGCCCCACCTCCGATAATGATAGGGGCCCCCTTTTGCTTTAATTGAGCCATAACTACCCCCGCCAGAGCCTCGGCGTTCATTAAGACAATAGTACCGGCTTTAGTGACCGGTGTGGTCGCTCCGGACAAAATTCCAGGGGTATAAACCACTGGGACGCCATATTCAAAACAGGCAAACATCTTAGCAATTCCTTCATTAGTGTGTACTAACGGAGAGATCGGCTCAGAGTATAAAACCAGAAATGGATTTTTCCTAAGTTCTTCCCTACCTCCCACAACCAAGGCAGCCATCTCTAACTGAGCCCGCATGTTGATCTCATCATGCGCGGTAACTATCATCGGTTTGATGGTATTTGAAACCATTGCTTCCATTTGATGAAGGTCGCTGACTGTTGCGTTCTGATCAGCAGCGATCGCATAACTCATGACAAAGTCATAGTTAGGTAAGTAATCCATAACCCGACAAGCTAACTCGACGTCCTTCTTCATAGAGCACCGACGCTCACCAGTTTCCAGATCTACGGTAAAGGGCAGATCTGAGCCTGTCCCAAAATATGTCCTGTTCTTCTCAAGAGGCATAACCCGTTGACCCTTCCGGTTGGCTACTACGATTTTGCTCGGCGCCAGACGAATGCATTCATCGACCAGCCAGCTCGGAATCCGAACCCGATGCTCATTAACAATACAACCAGCATCTTTTAGCAACTGTAACGCTTCCGGGTGATCCACTTTAACCCCCGTACGTTCCAAGACCTCCAAGGTAGCGAGGTGGATCTCCTCGATCTGCCCCTCACTGATCCAGCGTAACATAGGCGTTGTTTGCTCTATACTATTGGAACGAATCTTTCTCATTATAAGTTGCCTCCTCTTGTCTGCTTATATTGAATGTTATACCTACAAAGTTTTCCTCTATAAACCCTTTGCAACTTTCGTGCCACATTAAGAATCAGGCTTATATTCCTGTCAAAACAATCATTTCCCCCATTTATGAAGGCGTTCAATGCCCATTCCTAACAGTCCAATGTCTTAACATAGCTAGGAAAAACTAAAGCGCATATAATTTAGGCAGTGTTTTCTAATATTTTGTGACAATGTCGGCTTATCCAAACAGCAAAATATTTTTGCGCTGCCATAAATCTTGCACCCAATTAAACATAAAACTTCTTCAACCTTAAAACATCTAAACGAATGTCAACGAAAAATCCCGCTGCATGTTTTCAGCGGGATAGTGTCTAGTTCATTAATTACAACGTCTTACATTACTTGAAACAAGACATTGCCTAGTCAATAGACTCCTTAAACATTGATCGTACTACCTCTTGTACCTTCACTTTCAATTAATTTTTGCCTATACATATGATCTTCAGCTTTTTCGAATATTTCTTGAATTGGTATCTCCATATTATTCTTAACTTCATAACCAAAAGCTATAGAAATATCAATAGCCTCTATTTTTTCTTTTCCAGCAAGAGCTTTAATCCGTTTTATAATCAGTTCGGCTTCAGAAGCATTAGTTTTTGGTAACAACATTACAAATTCATCCCCACCGAGTCTGGCAATAATATCATCGGTCCGGCATCCCGCCGTTATCACTTCTGCTACTTTCATAAGAAGCACATCGCCCATAACATGTCCAAAGGAATCGTTAATAAGTTTCAATCCATTTACATCACCCATAACAATCGTCAAAGGAAAGTTCCTTTCTGTATCAAGTCTCTTTAACTCTTCTTCGTAAAACCTACGATTAAATAAACCCGTTAGTTGATCGTGGTAACCTATATAAAAAATTTCTGCTTCTTTTTTTTTGCGTTCTGTAATGTCGGTCAGTGCGATACGGCACACCTGCGCTCCATCCGTGTCATGCACGACGATTGCTACCAGGTGTGCCCAGAATACTGTTTCGTCTATTTTTATCATCCGCAATTCACACTCCTGCGGTTTACCTGTGTCATTGAGTTTTTTTCTAAACAGATAGTAAATGTACTGGTCCTCTTTGAGAATTATCTGGGAGATAGGTTGCTTGCAGAGCGCGCCACGGACTACTCCAAGGAGGTTGGTGGCGGCGAGGTTGGTCTCCGTGATTAGCCCCTTTTCAGAGATGGTACAATAGGCTACGGGTGCTAGGTCGTACAGGTCGAAGTAACGCTCCCGCTCGTCGTCTAGTTCTGCCTGCGCCCGACGCAATTCTTCGATCTGCATCTCCAATTCGATCTGATGCACACGAAGCTCGTGAATCGTCAACCACGTTTTTCCAGTCGACATAACTTCCTGACCTTCGAGAGACTTGGTAGCTTTTCTCCGTTCCATCACTACGCCCTTCCTGCGTAGAACTTGCCATGAACTTACTGCAGGATCGATCTCGGGTCTGGTAACCATGTTTTCATGACGAACATCCTTCATATCCCCACGTTTTTTCCTCCACCGATTGCCCCACACTGTCTTGAAGCTGGTGGTCCGTGTGACAGGATGCAATGAGCGCACAACTGTTTCGACGTCTTCTCTCATGGCGCTTTAACTGCTGCTGAGGCTGATACTGAGGCTGGTAATACAGGAACTGATTTAGGCAATGAGCCGATACCGATAAGGAGTGCGGCCGATAACGCTATAAAAATGATTGCAGCCTTTCCGCTACTCATTTCTTTATTGACACCCACCTCTTCTTTCCTAACCCCATCCTTTGGATCACGAAGGCGCGACATCCTTTTCGTTTCCATTAGTTACTCCCCCTACTTTTACTTCATTGATTCCTGCTTCAATTCATTCTTCTAATTTAGATAGTAACAGAAAGAAATGCCAATCTCGTGGCATTTCTCTTGTATAACGAAGAGATTCTCTCTCACCATAACCAAGAAGTCAATTTAGAAACGATGATGAAAATTTCAACTGGCTATCCTTAGAGTAAGGATAGCCAGTTGTTTGCGTCCAGAATATGTCTTAGCGTATTTCTCATAGAGAAGATAAGCGAACTTATATAGATTTTGTACTATCCGCAGTAACGTGTTCCATCGAAGCAATATGAAGTAATCCTTACATACTATAATACCTTCCAAATGCAAGGACAATGCCATAATAATGGCATTTCTTTATGTTATTATTCTGAATCATAGGAAAAAAATACTAGTTAAACCAAAAAAGCAGGGGCAATATTTATTAAATTAAATTAAAGCAAAGTAAAAAATATAATATAACTTCCAACTTCAGTTGCATTTTGGCAACAGTAGCGGAAATGCAAAAGTGACATATATCTACTCCAATTTACCCTAAATAAGTTCTTAAAAATGAGGAGGAAAAGTTAATGTTTATTTCGAAGGGTTTAAAAGCTCTGGGCGGTGCCATTATTCCTATTTTAATTTTCAGCCAAACAGTTATGGCGACTCCAGTAACAATCGCGTTTCAAAATGCCCCTGGTCAGGTAGCAAGTGTTGACTATTTGAATGCATTAGCAACTCCAGCTATGAAAACGGCTCTTACAGCAGACTTAACAGCGAATGAATTAGCCAATTTACCTATTTTTGTTCTAGATTCCAACGGAAGCGTTATCAACTATGAGGCTGCCCTTGCTAAAAGTGAAGGCTACCCAGTAGCACTAACCGATACGACTGTGCAAGTTCCTACTGTCCCAGGTGCTACTTATCAGATGGATGCCGATGGGACTCTCTCAATAGTTTCTCAAGTTGTGACTATAGCTAGCGTAAGTGCTGTTAACGGTACAGTTTCCGTAACCTTGAGCAGTGCACCTACAGTAACACCTGTACCAACTGACTTCGTAGTAAAGCAGTCCATTAATGGCGCGCCAGCTACAACCGTAACTCCTCCACTCAAAATGAACGGCGTTGTAGCGACCTTCACAGACGATGTAGTTCCCGCCACAACTGCTAGTCAATCAGTAGTCTACAGCGTGTCCTATAAAGGTGGGGCTTCTATATCGGCTCCAGCTTTTGTTGTTTCAGCAGGAGTAAATGCTAATATTGGCTCAGCAGCTGATTTAGCTACCGCATTAGCTGATCCCAGTGTTACGTCTATTACCTTTACAGCGAGTCTCTCTGCTAGTCCTAACATAACTCGCCCTCTTACTATGAATTTAGGTGCCTACATTTTAATCGGCGACGTATCTTTTAACTATACAGGGACAGGAACATCTGTTCTAACAGGCAATGCGGGAACCAGAATTACTGGCAATTTAACAGTCAATACAGCAAATGCATCCTTTAAAAATGGTGTTGGGGTTGGCGGAACAGTAAATGTAGTAAACGTACAAGTTGGAACTTGGACAGAGTCAGCAGATGGCAACACGCTGACTATTACTGACCCAGACGGAGCAGTTATCACTGTAACTGGAAATCCCGGCTCAGTAACAGTAGCCGAAGGATCAGGTGGAAGCCTGACATTGAACGTAAATGCTGGTGGAACAGTTAGTAACATCACGAGCAATGCTCCGGTTAACATTGTGGTCGCAACGGGTGCAACGGTAAGTAATATTACGTCTGCCGCAGGTTCGGCTGGTACAACCATTACCAACAACGGAACGACAGGCTCTGTAACAGCCGATGTTCAGACCAACATTGTCGTCGGAACAAGTGGAACTGTAACTAATATCACCACCGCAGCAGGTGCTAGTGGTTCAACCATTACGAACAACGGAACAACAGGCACGGTAACAGCCAATGTTCAGACAAACATTGTCGTCGGAACAAGTGGAATTGTAACTAATATCACCGCAGCAGCAGGCTCCGATGGTTCTACCATTACGAACAACGGAACAACAGGCACGGTAACAGCCGATGTTCCTATAAACCTGGTAGCCAATGTACCTCCTACCAATACAGTAACTTCTGGATCAGGCACTGTGGCGGTTACTGGTACTGGTGCTAGTACTGTTGTGGTAACTCCGACGGCACCGGTGGTGACGCCGCCTCCGTATTCGTATAGTCCACCTGCGATAACAACTGTAACCTCATCAGACTTCACAACGACATCTTTGAACAACACCGCCACGATAACATTAACGGGTGGGACATTTAAAGCAGGGACAATAGCAGCCAGTGATTTCACTTTCGGAGGAACAGATGCAGCGGCCTTAGCACTAGGAACATTTACCCGAGTAAGTAATACCGTCCTAACGATTACAGGGTTGTCGGGATTAACAGGCGTAAATGACACAGTACTTGTTAAGGCAGCGACACAAGCAACCCAAGCGACCTCAGTAGCAGCAGTAGCAAGCACAACGATAACAACTGTAACATCCCCAACATTCACATTGCTCTCAGCAAATGACACCGCCACGATAACATTAACGGGTGGAACATTTAAAGCAGGGACAATAGCAGCCAGTGATTTCACTTTCGGAGGAACAGATGCAGCGGCCTTAGCATTAGGAACATTTACCCGAGTAAGTAATACCGTCGTAACGATTACGGGGTTGTCGGGATTAACAGGCGTAAATGACACAATACTTGTTAAGGCAGCGACACAGGTGACACAAGCAGCCTCTGTGGCGGCAGTGGCAAGCACAGTGATTGCAGCCGCACCTGTAAACCTTGGTACAGCTGGCAATTATGCGATTTTATCAAAAGCAGGAATTTCTTCCGTCCCCAATTCTGTTATTACTGGCGATATAGCAGTTAGCCCAGCTGCTGCGACGTACATTACTGGATTTTCCCTGTCAGAGGATGCTTCTAATGCATTTTCAACTTCCACTCAAGTTACTGGAAAAGTATACGCTGCAACCTATGCTGTTCCAACTCCAAGTGATCTTACTATAGCGGTTAACGACATGGGAACAGCGTACACCGATGCTGCTGGAAGAGCAGCAAATTATACTGAACTGTATACCGGAGACATTAGCGGTAAAACCCTTACACCAGGTGTCTACAAGTGGAGCACTGGTGTTCTAATAAATTCGGATGTCACTCTTCATGGTGGGGCGAACGATGTATTTATTTTCGAAATAGCTGGCGGAATTACCCAGGCGAACGACACCCATATTATCTTAACGGGTGGGGCACAAGCTAAAAATATTTTCTGGCAGTCAGCAGATACCGTTGCAATTGGAACAGGTGCACATTTTGAGGGAATCGTACTGGGTATGACAAATATTTCGATGGGAACTAATGCATCGATAAATGGCCGGCTGTTGGCACAGACTGCGGTCACTTTAGACGAGAGCACAGTTGTAGCTCCAAGTGCCCTTAACAGTATAGCGTTACAAACTGCAACAGCTGCAGTAGGAGTAGCAGAAGTAAGCAAGCTCCAAGCAGATGTAGCCGCTGCACAAGTTTTAGTAACAGCCTTACCGGCTGATGTAGCTCCAGCTACAGCAAAAGCAGATCTACAAGCAAGACTGGCTGCGATTGTAGTAGCCCCAGCTGCAGTAACAGCAGTAAGCTCACCAGCATTCACAACGTCAGCAGGAAACACCACCGTGACAATCACATTAACAGGTGGAACATTGAAAGCAGGTCCTCTAGTAGCTTCAGATTTCACTTTTGCAGGAACAGATAATGCTGTTTTAGCAGCGGCAACAACATTCACAAGAACAAGTGCTACGGTTGTAACTATCACAGGAATAGGAGTGTTAACAGGCGGGGCCGATAACACCGTACTGGTTAAAGCTGCAACCCAAACATCGCAGGCGGCGTCAGTAGTAGGAGTAGCAAGTGCCAGTACAGCAGTAGGAACAGCAGCAGCAACCGAGGGCACAAGTACAATTGCCTATACCCTAACAACCGGAACATTTGCGCCAGCAGCTACAACAATTGATAACTGGACAATTGCAGGAGCAGATGCAGGCGACTTAGGAGCAATCACAGGAGTTGTCTTAAACGGGGCAAATACAGTAGCAACAATCACTGTAACCAACCCGATTGGTGCGAATACAAAGGTTTACACCGCAGCACCGGCCCAAGCAGCATTTGCAACTGGCTTCACAGCACCTGCATCAGCAGCGGCAGTATCCATTACGACGGCTGGCGTAACATCACCAGTCTTCATAACGACATCTGCGAACAACACCGCCACCATAACATTAACTGGTGGAATATTTAAAACAGGTGTAATAGCAGCAACTGATTTTATTTTCGATGGAACAAATGCGACTGCTTTAGCAGATGGAACATTCACAAGGACGAGTGATACTAGTGTAACCATTACTGGTCTAACTTTAGTAGGCGGCACAAATAACACAGTACTGGTTAAGGCGGCAACCCAGGCGACACAAGCAGCCTCGGTGACGGCAGTGGCAAGCACAATGATTGCAACCGCACCTGTAAACCTTGGTACAGCTGGCAATTATGCAATTTTGTCTAAAGCAGGAATTTCTTCTGTCTCCCCTTCTGTTATTACTGGCGATTTAGCAGTTAGCCCAGCTGCTGCGACGTACATTACTGGATTTTCCCTGTCAGAGGATGCTTCTGATGAATTTTCAACTTCCTCTCAAGTTATTGGAAATGTATACGCTGCAGACTATGCTGTTCCAACTCCAAGTAATCTTACTACAGCGGTTAGCGACATGGGAACAGCGTACACCGATGCTGCTGGAAGAGCAGCAAATTATACTGAACTGTATAGTGGAGACATTAGCGGTCAAACCCTTACACCAGGTGTCTACAAGTGGAGCACTGATGTTCAAATAAATTCGGATGTTACTCTTAATGGTGGAGCTAACGATGTTTTTATTTTCGAGACATCTGGTAAAATTACTCAGGCGAATAGTACCAATATTTCCCTAACTGGTGGGGCACAAGCTAAAAATATCTTCTGGCAGTCAGCGGGTTCCGTTACAATTGGAACAAGTGCACATTTTGAGGGAATCGTACTGGGTATGACGAATATTTCGATGGAAACTCATGCATCTATCGATGGCCGGCTGTTAGCACAGACTGCAGTCACTTTAGACAAGTGTACAATTACAGCTCCAGCTCCAACAGTAGCACTAAGTAGTGATGCAAGCATAGCGACAGTATTCGGGCAAGCAATCTCAGCAGGCGCAGAGGCAGGAACAATAGGAGCACCAAAGACAGCTTCAATTAACGTAGTGACTGGTGTGGCAACTGTATCGGCAGGAGACGTAGTGAAAACCGATCCCGAAGCAACAGTAACCTTCTATGGAACAAATAGTGCATTCACAACAACAACCTCTGGAGCTATTAACTTAATAGCAGGTGGACCAACCGTGGTCTATGTTAAAGTAACAGCAGCCAATGCAAGCACACTGTACTATGCTGTCACAATCATCAGAGCCGCAGCGCTAGTAACCTATGCATCAACAGGAACGCTGACACATGCTACAGTATCCGAAACAAACGGAACGAGAGAAAGTGATGCGATAGCATCATTAGATACGACAGTCGGAGTAGTTGCAACGTCTTCTGAACCTGGTACAGCCACTATAGCTTGGACAATAGCAGGCTACAGTGCATCAGGAGCAGGGAATTATACAGCGACAGGTGTCGTAACACTTCCAGCTGGATGGACGGGACCCGTAGCAAATGTAACTGCAACGGTAACCGTTACACCGTAAGCGTAAAATGTCCCCACCTTGCAATGTAAGGTGGGGACAGAGCTATGAAACTTAAGAGCTATATTATTAACAAATTTTAAAACAGATAAGACCTTGGCCTAACAACCAAGGTCTTTTGCGTTGGATCATCTAAATAAAGAATCGATGCCCCTGTTTTATCGATAATTAATTCTTTTAATTCTGTTGAATGACCACTACCTTGCATTTTAACGACTCTTTAGATATCTATTTAAATATTTGCCTTCCTCTTTAAAGACCAAGAGTAGTAAATAGTAGTAAATTATCGGCAACGAAACTGACGCTATGCTTAGCTTGATTCGGACCCTCTTTACGTAACACGCCACCCAAGTCTTTATAAATAATACTTTTCTGCACTTTATTAATATCATAATTCAATACTATTATGCCAGTCGAAATCCTGCCCATTTCTACCTCATCCTCCCCAACTCAGACTTCCACTATTCTCTTCAAGCATGAACTCACCTAGCTCATCAGTTAGTTGTTTTACCGCTTGTTTACCAATTAGCTGGACCAAGGTGTTGACAATGTTATTCAGGAACTCCGTAAGCACCAGCACTGCACGATCGGGTGCGATTTTGCTTAACTCTTGTAATTCAACTCCAGCCTCTGAAACGTGAATCAAATCAGCTTCTTCATAATTAAGTTCCGTCTTCCATAAGGCACGTTCGAAAATGATCACGAAAACTTGAATGCCGACCATCTGTCCAACTGGGATAAATAAATCGTCGATCATCTTTTTGCAAAAATTATAATCCACTGTTTTTCCTCCCACTTAGCCAGCGCTGCCGAACATCCCTTGTATTTCCTTGAAATTCCTTGCGCAGGCTTCTTTTTTTAATTGAGAATGGCTTCCTCAAGTTTCGCAGCCCAATCAAAGATTGAAGTTATTTTAAGAGTTCCAGATGTTCCTTTTACCTGATGAGCCAATCGGGCTAATTTTCCGAGATCATCCTGCGTGATCAATGATCATCTATTCCACAATTATTTATTCCACATTATTACTCATTTTCCTCCTCAGATCATGTAAATATTACAATTTAAAGCAATAAAATCCAGACCATCTTCTAGACAGCCACACCGTTCACATTATTGATGATGATAATTGCGTATCCTTTATAAATTTCAACAATTAAAGAACGCACTTCTTAAGGCGCGTTCTTCGATAGATTCCATAAACTTTCCCACATTTTGTCTCAATTGTTAGGTTCGTTGTGGCTATATTCTCAGAGAATAAAATGTTCTCCTTATGCACAATGCAACGAGGAATCAACACACTTTGTAGTATCTAGGATCTTTTTCGCCGTTTCCACTTCTTCTCGCGTCCCATGCGCGATCAGCACGAACTTATCCGACTTTAGTGACGTTTCGTATTTGAGGATACTGTCTTTTGGAATCCCAATGCTATATAACGCCGCTCCAAAGGCATTCAGTCCTCCCACAAAAGCAGCACTTTCAAGTGCGCCTACAATCCATGCAACTAACGGTCCACCTACCACAAGGGGACCAATCCCAGGAACGAATAAGAATGCGGACCCGAATAATAACCCCCATAGTCCACCCCAGAATGCGCCTAACTTTCCCCAGTATTTAACTCGGTCACCCGTATTATAATAACCTACCACCTGCTCATCAGTCTGATAGTCCTTGCCGATGACAGATAATTTCTTTAAATCGAATCCTGATCTTTGAAGTTCTTTGATTGCCTCCTCAGCCTCAGGGTGGGTGTTAAAAATAGCTACAACTGAATTTTCGACTGACATATGCGCACAACCTTTCATTATTATTGCTCCTGATCCATTATTGCAATTACTGTTCTCTTGTACTTAAATTGGCATTACCTTAGCACGTTTCAGGTGTAGAACCGTGCGATTTAGTTGCCTTTTCCTCCTCTATATAAAGATAATAACAAAGATAAATTCCTTTATCATGACATTTCTCTTATATTAAGGTGCTAGTTCTTTCTCTTTTAGCAGACTACACTCCTAGTTTGTATTATACCTCGCATTCTCACGACGATAGCGTCGGATATTCGTTGATGTTATTCCTGATCACAAAGTAAGCGTCACTTGATGAAGAATATTCCTCATCACGCCATGAGTATATTGTCCTCCATTTTCACGCACACCCGGTGGATAACCTTGAATATAGCCTGGACTTGGCACTGTGCTGAAAGGGAGGGGCAAGTAATTTTAGATCTAGGATATGTCTCTTTGTTATCATGCTCAGATCCTTTCCATCGTGGCATTGTATTCGCCACGACACGCAGCCTGGTTGCACTTGGCTCGATGATACAGAGCTTGCTGTGCCGCCAATACGTGGGCCTCCTCGCTTCGCCAAATCTCCAAAGCTGGTTGCTGGATGGCGCGTGCAAACGAAAACGCCAACCCCCAAGGCAGTTGCGACTTGAATCTAACATTCATGGCATTCAAACGAGCCGAGGCCAGTTCACAGGACTGTCCTCCCGATAAGAACGCAATCCCCGGAACGGCAGCGGGTACGGCCCGCAAGAGACACCTCACTGTGGCGTCGGCTACCTTTTCCACCTCTTCTTGCTTGGGGCAGGTCAATCCCGGAAGCACCATGTTGGGCTTCAGGATCATACCCTCCAGCATCACCCGTTGTGTGTAAAGCTGGTTAAAAACTGTTCGCAGGACTTCCTCCGT